>NZ_AULI01000017.1 GCF_000425205.1 Pontibacillus halophilus JSM 076056 = DSM 19796
CGAGATGAGATTTCCCATCACTTTAAGTGAGTAAGATCCCTTGTAGATGACAAGGTTGATAGGTTCGAGGTGGAAGCGTGGCGACACGTGCAGCTGACGAATACTAATCGATCGAGGACTTAACTTAAAAGTTTGCGTTTCATATCTATTATGATTTTATCTAGTTTTGAAGGTACATCCTTCTATATAAGTTGAGTGGCGATAGCGAAGAGGTCACACCTGTTCCCATGCCGAACACAGCAGTTAAGCTCTTCAGCGCCGATGGTAGTCGGGTTCGCCCCGCAAGAGTAGGACGCCGCTCAGCAATTGAAAACACCTTCTAGGTTCTCCCTAGAGGGTGTTTTTTTGTATATCTACAGCTTTTTAAGTTCATTCTTATAGATTATAAAAGGCGTTATGTTTTAAATCGATTCACACAGGGAAGCGTAAAAGCGGCGCTAAATGAAGTCATATTATTTTACGGAATCCTTTGATTCGTAAGTCTGCAACCTTCTAGAACCGGTCATACTAGTAGTAATCAAATGAGTTGCATCTTCTTTAATTCTGAGTATAATGTAAGTATAGTCAAAGATAGTCAAAGTCAAATTGAAGGAGGAGGGAAGATGCGGAACATCTCAGATGTGATCGAAGCGCATTTAAAGAAGGTTATTCAGTCGAGTAACGAGAATGCTGTTGAGATTAAGCGAAGTGAATTAGCTGAACAATTTCAATGTGTGCCATCACAAATCAACTATGTCATTAACACTCGTTTTACCATAGAAAAGGGTTTTATTGTAGAAAGTAAACGAGGTGGTGGTGGATACATCCGTATCATTCAGGTTAAGCACTTAGATCAAGCTAAATTGCTCGATGACCTTCTCCTACTCATACAACCAAAAGTTTCACAGCAAGGTGCCATAGATATTATCGAGCGATTAATTGAGGAACAATTAATCTCCACGAAAGAAGCAAAACTTATGCTAAGTGCCCTAACTAGGGATGTCTTAGCCGTACAGCTTCCGTTGCGAGATGAGCTTAGAACTCGTATCCTCTCTGCAATGCTACAAACCCTTAAGTACAGGGAGTAGAAGGGAGCCTTATACATGGAATGTCAGGAATGTCATGAGCGTCCAGCGACTTTGCATTTCACCCAGGTGATCAATGGGAATAAGAAAGAAATCCATGTCTGTGAGGTATGTGCAAAGGAAAAAGGGTATATGTCAAACGATGATGATGAATTTTCATTGCATCACTTACTATCAGGGTTATTTAATTTTGATACGTACAGTATAAATGGGCAAGATCACTATCCGTCTAACCCATCTCAACAGCGTGTATTGCAGTGTCCGAATTGTGGGTTAACATACCCAGAGTTTAAACGAATTGGGAAATTTGGCTGTTCACAATGCTATGAAACGTTTAGTGAACATTTGAATCCCATTTTTCGAAGGGTACACAGCGGGAACACTTCACATGATGGGAAGATTCCGTCCCGAAAGGGCGGTAGCTTACAATTGAAGAAGCAAATAGCTGATCAAAAACGGGAGCTTAACCAACTGATTGAAGATCAGGAATTTGAGCAAGCAGCCACTATGAGAGACTCCATACGCGACCTTGAACAACAGTTGAGCGACCATCGTAAGGGAGGCGACTCCTAATGTCTCTCCAACAATTTATGAATGAAGCGATCAGCCCTTGGTTAAAACAAGAGGGTCCAGATAATGATATCGTCCTAAGCACACGGATTCGGTTAGCGCGGAACTTAGACCAGGTCCCTTTTCCAATTGTTTCAGAGGAGGAAGATTTGGAGAAAGTGCTCGAATTCTTTAAAGAGGAATATGAAAGTGAAAGCTTGAATGATTACGAGAACTTAGAACTCGTCCGTATGGGTGTGTTAGACCCAGTAGAAAAGCGAGTGCTTGTTGAGAAACATTTAATTAGTCCCCACTTAACTGAGCGTGGTCAGCATTCGGCAGCACTCATTTCTCAAAATGAACAAGTTAGTATCATGATTAATGAAGAAGACCATATACGCATGCAATTATACTTCCCGGGTTTTCAACTGGAGAAGGCACTCCAAGAGGCTTTCATAATTGATGATTGGTTGGAAGATAAATTAGATTTTGCATTTGATGAAACACGAGGGTATTTAACTAGTTGTCCTACAAACGTAGGAACGGGTATGCGGGCTTCAGTCATGATGCATCTCCCCGCACTTGTTATGACCCAACAGATGAATCGGATTGTTCCTGCGATTAACCAATTGGGACTTGTAGTAAGAGGAATTTACGGCGAAGGTAGCGAAGCTGTAGGTAACATCTTTCAAATTTCCAATCAAATTACGCTTGGCAAATCCGAGAAAGATATTATTGAGGATTTAAAGAGTGTCGTTTATCAATTAATTGAACAAGAACGGCACGCAAGAAATCGTTTAATGACGCAGATTGGCATGAAATTAGAAGACCGAATATTTCGTTCTTATGGAGTCTTAGCCAATAGTCGAATTATCGAATCTAAGGAATCAGCAAATTGTTTATCTGACCTAAGGTTGGGAATTGACTTAGGGTATATTACAAACGTGTCTAAGTCGATTCTAAATGAATTGATGATTATGACCCAACCTGGATTCCTGCAGCACTATGCAAAGCAAAGCCTCTCACCTGACGAACGAGATGTTCGTCGCGCCTCACTCATTCGTGAGCGATTAAATCTAGAAGATGAGTAATTGTAAGGAGGGAAAGTCCCATGATGTTTGGACGATTTACAGAACGAGCTCAAAAGGTATTAGCCTTAGCACAAGAAGAAGCGGTCCGCCTAGGACACAATAATATTGGTACAGAGCATGTCTTGCTAGGACTTGTTCGTGAAGGAGAAGGAATCGCCGCCAAGGCTTTATCTGCTCTCGGACTTGCAGCTGACCAAATTCAAGAAGAAGTCGAACAGCTAATCGGAACAGGTGAAAAGGTTTCTCAAACAATTCACTATACTCCTCGAGCGAAAAAGGTCATTGAACTTTCCATGGATGAAGCTCGTAAACTAGGTCATTCCTATGTTGGTACAGAGCACATCTTACTTGGTTTAATTCGTGAAGGAGAAGGTGTAGCCGCACGAGTTCTTAACAACTTAGGCGTAAGCCTTAATAAGGCACGTCAACAAGTTCTTCAATTACTGGGAAGCAATGAATCCACTTCAAATAACGGTGGAAGCAACCGTCAAGCAACGAATGCAAATACCCCAACACTTGATTCACTTGCTCGTGACCTGACCGTTGTGGCTAAAGAAGGAAATATTGACCCGGTAATTGGTCGTAGTAAAGAAATTGAACGTGTCATTCAAGTCCTAAGCCGTCGTACAAAGAACAACCCAGTTCTTGTCGGAGAACCTGGTGTAGGTAAAACAGCGATTGCAGAAGGACTTGCGCAACAAATTATTAACAACGAAGTACCTGAAATTCTTCGCGATAAGCGAGTGATGACACTAGACATGGGAACCGTTGTAGCGGGTACGAAATACCGTGGTGAATTTGAGGACCGTCTCAAAAAGGTGATGGAAGAGATTCGTCAGGCTGGGAACATCATTCTATTTATTGACGAATTACACACACTTATTGGTGCAGGGGGAGCAGAAGGCGCGATTGACGCTTCAAACATCCTAAAACCTTCACTAGCACGCGGAGATCTACAGTGTATCGGTGCGACGACACTTGATGAATACCGCAAATACATCGAAAAAGATGCTGCGCTGGAACGTCGATTCCAACCAATTACTGTAGATGAGCCTACAAATGATGAATCCGTACAAATTCTTCAAGGCCTTCGTGACCGTTATGAAGCGCACCACCGTGTAACGATTACGGATGAAGCAATTGAAGCAGCCGTGAAGCTATCTGACCGTTATATTTCAGACCGCTTCCTACCGGATAAAGCAATTGATTTAATTGATGAAGCAGCCTCTGCTGTACGTCTACGTTCCTATACTGCTCCACCGAATTTGAAAGACTTAGAGCAGAAGCTTGAGGAAGTGCGTAAAGAAAAAGACGCTGCGGTGCAAAGTCAAGAGTTCGAGAAAGCTGCTTCTCTTCGTGACAATGAACAAAAACTTCGTGAAGAGCTTGAGAAGACGAAGTCCGAATGGAAACAACAACAAGGACAAGAGAATTCTGAAGTAACGATGGAGGACATTGCATCCGTTGTGTCCACATGGACTGGAGTTCCCGTATCTAAGCTTGCTAAGGATGAGAGTGAGCGTCTTCTTGGTATGGAAGATGTCCTTCATAACCGAGTGATTGGTCAGGACGAAGCCGTTAAGTCTATTTCTAAAGCGATTCGCCGTGCTCGTTCAGGGCTTAAAGATCCGAAGCGTCCAATTGGTTCCTTCATCTTCTTAGGGCCAACAGGTGTAGGTAAAACGGAATTAGCCCGTGCGCTAGCGGAGACAATGTTCGGTGAAGAAGACGCAATGATCCGCATCGATATGTCTGAGTACATGGAGAAACATTCGACTTCCCGTCTAGTCGGTTCACCTCCAGGTTATGTAGGCTATGAAGAAGGCGGACAGTTGACAGAGAAAGTACGTCAAAAGCCATATTCTGTCGTCCTACTAGACGAAATTGAGAAAGCTCACCCAGATGTCTTTAATACCCTATTACAAGTTCTTGAAGATGGTCGACTAACCGACTCTAAAGGTCGTACAGTTGATTTCCGTAATACGGTTATTATCATGACATCGAACGTAGGGGCTCAAGAGCTTAAGACAAACAAATATGCAGGATTCACACTTGGTGATGGAGATCAAGATTATAAAGATATGAAATCGAAGGTAATGGAAGAGATGAAGCGTGCATTCCGCCCAGAATTCCTAAACCGTATCGATGAAATCATTGTCTTCCATTCACTAGAGAAGAAACACATGAAAGAGATTGTGACACTCATGTCTGAGCAACTAAGAAAACGTCTTTCTGAACAAGAAGTCGACTTCTCTATTACAGATGCCGCTCTTGATAAGATTGCGGATGAAGGATTCGACCCTGAATATGGAGCTCGTCCACTACGTCGCTCTATTCAGAAGAACGTAGAAGATTTACTTTCTGAAGAATTGCTGAAAGAGACCATCAAGAAAGGTGAGAAAGTAACCATTGGACTAAATGAAAATGGCGAATTCACCGTTACGGCTAATCAATAAAAGCCGATTGGAAGAAAGAATCGGGAGGGTTTACCCTTCCGATTTTTTTATGTTTTCGGTAATATCGGTATATGACCTATATGTAAAAACGTAATGATAATGTAAATTCATTGTAACTCTATAAATGTTCGTTCGTATGAGATAATAAGAGAGTACAACTCTCTTGCATGAAGGAGAGATATAGTGGCAAAAGCGAAAGTGAAATTTGTCTGTAAGGAATGTGGGTATGAAACCCCGAAGTGGATGGGGAAATGCCCAAATTGTAATCAATGGAATACCTTTGAAGAGCTAGTAGCATCTAAAGGTTCTAGTAAGCATACATTTGTAACAGGGGAAGCAAGTGGACGCTCTAAGCCAGAGCGGATTACGGCAATAGAAACAAAAGAAGAAGCAAGAATTGAAACGGACATGGAAGAAGTCAACCGGGTGCTTGGGGGCGGAATTGTACCAGGGTCCCTTGTGCTGATTGGGGGAGACCCAGGAATCGGGAAATCTACGCTCCTGCTACAAGTTTCATCGCAGTTGGCCAACTCTAATCACAAAGTGTTATACGTTTCAGGTGAGGAATCAATCCGTCAGACAAAGCTTCGATCGGACCGTCTTGGCGTTACGTCAGACCAGCTTTATGTACTGGCAGAGACCAACATGTTAGATGTATCGAATAATATTGAACAGATTAATCCATCTTTTGTTGTGGTCGATTCTATACAAACCATATTCAAAGAAGAGGTAACATCGGCACCTGGTAGCGTTTCTCAGGTGCGTGAATGTACAAGTGAACTTATGCGTATAGCTAAGAGTAAAGAGATTCCCATCTTCATTGTAGGTCACGTAACAAAGGAAGGCTCGATTGCGGGTCCGCGGCTACTCGAACATATGGTCGATGCTGTCCTTTACTTCGAAGGGGAACGTCATCATTCTTTCCGTATTCTGCGTAGTGTGAAGAACCGATTCGGGAGTACACATGAGATGGGCATTTTCGAAATGAAAGAAGAAGGATTGAGGGAAGTAGAGAACCCGTCAGAAATTTTCCTAGAAGAACGTTCTGAAGGCTCAGCGGGGTCTACAGTGGTGGCCACAATGGAAGGTACCCGGCCAATGCTCGTCGAAATTCAAGCCCTTATATCTCCTACAAGTTACGGGAATCCAAGAAGGATGGCGACCGGGCTAGACCATAATCGAGTCCCCCTTTTAATGGCCGTGCTTGAGAAGCGTGTCGGACTCATGCTTCAGAACCAGGATGCCTATGTGAAGGTAGCTGGTGGTGTGAAGCTTGATGAACCGGCTATCGATCTAGCAGTTGCGGTTAGTATTGCCTCAAGCTTTCAAGATAAGGCTCCTAAGCCAGATGACTTGCTTATTGGAGAGGTCGGACTAACTGGGGAAGTAAGAAGGGTTGCCCGCCTAGAGCAACGCGTTCAGGAAGCCGCCAAATTAGGTTTCAAGCGTGCTATCGTACCTAGAAAAAACTTGACCGGATGGACGTATCCTGGGGATATTGAGGTTATTGGTGTCAATTCCGTACAGGAAGCGTTAAAAGTTACGCTAGGAGGAAGCTAACATGGAAGACCATACTCAAAACGAATCAGTCATCGGAGAAATCTTGCGCTTCGTAGCTCCTGGTACGCCTATGCGTGATGGGATTGATAACGTCCTCCGTGCAAATACAGGCGGACTCATCGTCATTGGGTATAGTGATAAAATGAAAGGGCTAGTGGACGGTGGCTTTTACATCAAAAGCCCCTTCTCTCCAGCACACCTTTATGAGCTTTCGAAAATGGATGGCGGACTCATCTTGAATGAGATGGGCTCTGAGATTCTATATGCAAATGCTCAACTCATGCCAGACCCAACAGTCGTCTCATCAGAAACGGGGATGCGTCATCGGACAGCAGAGCGCGTTGCAAAGCAAACTGGGCATCTCGTTATTGCAATTTCGCAGCGTAGGAATGTCATTACGCTGTATAAGGGCTCTATTCGCTATTCGCTTAAAGAAATTGGTGTAATCCTTACGAAAGCCAATCAAGCGATACAGACCCTTGAGAAGTATAAGAATGTACTAGACCAAGGGCTAACCAATTTAGGTGCACTAGAATTTGAGGATATGGTGACGTTGCAAGAAGTCGTTCAAGTCATGCACCGAATTGAAATGGTTGTTCGAATTAAGAAAGAGATTCTGAACTACATTAACGAATTAGGAACAGAAGGGCGTCTCATTCAGCTGCAACTAACTGAACTTGTGTCGAATATTGAAGAGGAAGCGGCTCTGTTAATAAAGGATTATCATAAACATCCTGGTTGCGACCCATATGCACTCTTAGAGAAGCTGCAAGAGGAGACGCATGCCGAATTACTAGACGATGCACAAATCTTGAAACTATTAGGGTACTCCGTATCGTCTAAACTAGAAGAGGCCGTCATACCGAGAGGGTACCGCATTTTAGAGAAGATTCCACGTCTGCCGACTTTAATCGTTGAATATATTGTAAAACGCTTTGGTACATTGAACGTAATCGTTACAGCTTCTACGAAAGAACTCGTTCAGGTAGATGGTGTTGGTGAAATTCGCGCATCAAAGATTCAAGAAGGTTTAAATCGTATTCAAGAGCAACTATTTATTGATCGTCATATTTAGGGCTATTGCACCAAATTGACACTCTCTTTCATTTGTGTTAAAATTTTCAGTTAACTTATTTGACTAAAAATGTAAAATGTGATAGGTTTGTTCATATCTACTAATGCTTACGATATGAAAATAGAGGGTTAACATTGGTAAAAATGGCAATACTGTCTGTTAGGAGGTGACCGTGGTGCTGAAAAGGATCGTGCAATTATTTATTATTATTGCAGGTGGTGCCATTGGGTATCTGTATGTTCCAGAGCTGCTTCTATGGCTGAACGTATCAGATTCATGGATAACCCATGAGATTACAGGAATGTTTATTGGAGCTATATTACTTTATTTACTTATGTTTTGGGTTGTCGACCATATCGTCAATTTCTTACGTTGGGTGGAGGAAGCCCTCGTACGTGCTCCGGTTGCGGATTTGCTATTCGGGAGTTTAGGTCTTATATTGGGCTTGCTTGTTGCGTTGCTAGGGAACTACCCGCTTCAACAGGTTGAGATTCAGCTCGTTTCACAAGTGTTGCCGATTTTCTTAACGATTATTTTGGGATATTTAGGCTTCCAGGTTGGATTTAAGCGGAGAGATGAATTCATCAATATTTTATCATTAGCTACAAAACGCGAAAAAGATAAGAAAAAGCAAAGTGACCAAGACGAAGATGAAGAAGGTCAAGGGGATTTGCCTAAGGTGAAGATTCTTGATACGAGCGTGATCATTGATGGTCGAATTGCAGACATTTGTCAAACACATTTCCTTGAAGGGACGATTCTTATCCCTCAATTCGTGTTGGAAGAACTTCAGCACATCGCAGATTCATCGGATGTATTGAAGCGGAATCGCGGAAGACGTGGGTTAGATGTCTTGAACCGGATGCAGAAGGAACTCCCTGTAAACGTTGAGATTTATGAGGGTGACTTCGAAGATATTCACGAAGTGGACAGCAAACTTGTTAAGCTTGCGAAAGTCATTAATGGGATTGTTGTAACGAATGATTTCAACTTAAATAAGGTATGCGAATTCCAAAATGTCCAAGTATTAAATATTAACGACCTAGCTAATGCCGTGAAGCCTGTTGTTTTACCAGGTGAGGAATTGGCTGTGCAAGTCATTAAAGATGGCAAAGAGCAAAATCAAGGTGTTGCCTATCTCGATGATGGAACGATGATTGTTGTTGAGGAAGGTAAAGATTACATTGGACAGAACATTGAAGTGCTTGTTACAAGTGTCTTGCAAACCTCGGCAGGTCGAATGATTTTCGCAAAGCCGAAACTACTTGAAAAAGCATTATAAAAACGGTATAACCATAGAGAGAGTCAAAAGTGATAACAGTTTATGTTATCGCTTTTGTTTTGTATAAAGAGATTACATAACTAGGATGATATAGATGATTGCCTATCAAGTTATTGTACTAGCTGCAGGGGCAGGGAAACGTATGCGAGCGGGGAAGAACAAGCAGTTCTTGCAAGTGGGAAACAAACCTTTACTTGTTCACACGTTGGAGAACTTCATCAACGACCGTGCTTGTACCAACGTTCTTGTGGTGATAAATGAAGCAGATGAACATCTGATGAGAGAGATGCTCTTAGAACATAGCCTGTTGGAACATGTTCAATTTGTTTATGGAGGCGCTGAGCGTCAGCACAGTGTGTATGAGGGTCTTAAGCGTTGTAGTGATGATTCAATTGTGTTCATCCATGATGGCGCTCGTCCATTTGTCAAAGAAGATCGTATAGAGGAGTTAGCGCTACGTGCCAGTGAATCTGGCGCTGCACTTCTTGCAGTCAAGGTAACCGATACAATTAAGCAACAAGGTCAATCGCTCAAAACGCTCGACCGAAGTACGCTATGGGCGGCTCAGACGCCACAGGCGTTTCGTCATGAAGTCATTTCAAGAGCTCATGAATGGGCACGTACTACAAATTACCTCGGTACGGATGATGCTTCTTTAGTAGAAGCGTTAGGAGAGCCAGTTGAGATAGTAGAAGGAAGTTACGATAACATTAAATTGACCACTCCAGAAGATGTAGAAAAAGCAATGGCGATTCTACAGAAGAGACGAGGGTCGGTTAAGAAAGGAGACGGTTCACACATGCGTATTGGCCAAGGATTTGATGTTCACCAGCTCGTAGAAGGGCGTCCTTGTATTATGGGGGGAGTTGAGATCCCTCATGATAAAGGGTTGTTAGGTCATTCAGATGCAGATGTTCTGTTGCATACCGTTGCAGACGCCATTCTCGGTGCGCTTGGAGAAGGGGACATCGGTAAGCATTTTCCTGATACAGACCCAGAATACAAAGATGCAGATTCAATAGAGTTGTTGAAGCATGTCTACTCCCTTGCGAAAGAGCAGAAGTATGCGATTGGCAACTTAGACTGTACCATTATCGCAGAAGCACCGAAGATGGGGCCTCATATAGAAGAGATGAGAAATAATCTTGCTCGTATACTAGAGACAGAACCATCGCAAATTAACGTTAAAGCAACGACGACAGAGAAGCTAGGATTTCCAGGGCGCCAAGAGGGAATCGCAGCTCAAGCAGTTGTGCTCTTAACGAGAGGATAAAACAAAATCATTCAGCGAAAACCTGTTAAATGATACAATAATTGCAGAATCATCATGTCCGGATGAAAAAGAGGAAGGGGATTCACTATGACAAACGAAGTTCGCGTACGTTATGCACCAAGTCCAACGGGACACCTGCATATCGGGAACGCACGAACAGCACTATTTAATTACTTATACGCACGTCACCACAACGGGAAATTCATCATTCGTATTGAGGATACAGATGCGAAGCGAAATGTTGAAGGCGGCGAACAAAGCCAGATGGAATACTTAAAATGGCTAGGCATTGATTGGGATGAGTCTGTAGAGACAGAAGCAGGCGAATTTGGCCCATATCGACAAATGGAACGTCTAGACATCTACCAGAACTATATCGATGAATTACTAGAGAAAGACCTCGCATACAAGTGTTATGTGACGGAGGATGAATTAGAAGCGGAGCGTGAAGCACAGCGTGCACGTGGAGAAGTACCAAAGTATAGCGGTGCGCATAGCCAGCTCACGCAAGAAGAGCGTGACGCGTTCGAGGCTGAAGGTCGTCAACCAAGTATCCGTATTCGTGTACCGAAAGACGTAACGTACGCGTTTAATGATATGGTACGTGGTGAGATTACGTTCCAGTCTAGTGACTTCGGCGATTGGGTAATCCAAAAGAAAAATGGTACGCCTACGTATAATTTCGCGGTAGCAGTCGATGATTATCTTATGAAGATCTCCCATGTGCTTCGTGGAGAAGAGCATATCTCCAACACACCGAAACAAATGATGGTTTATGATGCATTTGGATGGGAAGCACCTAAGTTTGGTCATATGGCGTTAATCTTAAATGAAAATCGTAAGAAGTTAAGTAAACGTGATGAGCACATCATGCAATTTATCGGACAATATAAAGAGCAAGGGTACATGTCAGAGGCGTTGTTCAACTTTATTACTTTACTAGGTTGGTCTCCGGTTGGAGAAGAAGAGATCTTCACACAAGAGCAGTTGGTAGAAATGTTTGACCCTGACCGTCTAGCTTCTTCCCCGGCCGTATTTGACCCTGCTAAGTTGAAATGGATTAACAACCAGTACATCAAAGCGGCAGAGCTTGATCGTGTGTACGACTTAACCGTTCCTCACTTAGTGAAGGCTGGTCGTCTTCCGGAATCAATGGATGAAGACCAACAACAATGGGCAAAAGAACTCGTTTCATTGTACCAAGAGCAACTGAATTATGGTGCTGAAATTGTAGACTTAACCGAGTTGTTCTTTAATGAAACCATTGATTATGATGGAGAAGCGATGGAAGTGTTGAAAGAAGAACAAGTACCTGAGGTTCTTTCAACGCTAATGACTAAAGTTGACGAATTTGATTTCGAACCAGCGGAAATCAAAAAAGCAATTAAAGCTGTTCAGAAAGAAACAGGGCACAAAGGCAAGAAACTATTCATGCCAGTTCGTGTAGCCACAACAGGTCAGACGCACGGACCTGAGCTTCCAAATGCGATTCATTTATTAGGTAAAGATGTTGTGAAAGCTAGACTCCAACACTCCTTGAATGAAATTCAGGCATAAGCGTTCACATTTGGCGAGCGCTATAATATAGTAAAGATAACAAATGAACGTTGAAGAGGAGAAGTAAAGAGGGCGCTGTGTATAAAGAGAGAATCATCATCGGCTGAAAGTGATTCTACACACCCTTCTCGAAATGCACCTCTGAGTCCTTGGTTGAACTTAAGTACACCAAGGCGGTCGCCTTCCGTTACAAAGGTCTAAGTTGGGAGAGACAGACGAGTCTCTTCAAACAGAGTGGAACCGCGCATAAGCGTCTCTGTCTATTCGGCAGAGGCGCTTATTTTTATGTCTAAATAAGTAGGGGGAATGAGTGTGATTCATCTTCTCAAATTGTTCAAAGAAGATGTTGATGTCGTGTTCGATCAGGACCCAGCAGCGAGAGGACGTTTAGAAGTGATTCTAACGTATTCTGGTTTGCACGCCATTTGGGCTCATCGAGTCGCCCATGCTTGTTACAAACGAAAGTTCTTTTTCCTAGCTCGCCTAATTTCACAAATCAGTCGATTCTTCACAGGGATTGAAATTCATCCAGGTGCCCAGATTGGCCGTCGTTTCTTCATTGACCATGGCATGGGTGTCGTGATTGGAGAGACGTGCGAAATAGGGGACAACGTTACAATCTTCCAGGGAGTAACACTTGGGGGAACGGGAAAAGAGAAGGGAAAGCGTCATCCTACCTTAAAAGACCATTCCCTTGTGGCAACCGGTGCGAAGGTGCTTGGCTCTATTACCGTTGGAGAAAATTCCAAAGTGGGGGCAGGCTCTGTTGTCTTGAAGGATGTTCCAGACCATTCAACGGTCGTTGGGATTCCGGGGCAAATTGTCATTCGTAACGGGAAGAAAGTGCGAAAGGATTTAGACCATCACAAACTACCAGACCCTGTTGCAGATAAATTGAAGGAGATGGACTCTGAAATTGTCCGTCTTCGTAAAGAACTTGATGAACTACAGAATAGGAGTGACAGTTAAATGGCGATTCAACTATACAATACCGTATCTCGTCAGAAAGAAGCTTTTCAGCCGATAGAAGAGGGCAAGGTCAAGATGTACGTATGTGGCCCTACCGTCTATAACTACATTCATATTGGGAATGCACGTCCTGCCATTGTATTCGATACCGTTCGTCGCTACTTTGAGTATCAAGATTATCATGTAGAGTATGTTTTAAACTTTACAGACGTAGACGATAAACTCATTAAGGCGGCGAACCAGCTAGGGGAAGAAGTTCCTGTCATAGCGGATCGTTTTATTCAAGCTTACAAAGATGATGTGGGTGCGCTTGGTGTACAGGAAGCGGTGCACCATCCACGGGTAACAGAAAATATGGAAGAAATCATTGCCTTTATCCATGCGCTTGTTGAGAAGGGGCATGCCTATGAGTCTCAGGGCGACGTCTATTTCAGAACACGCTCGTTCGACACATATGGAAAGCTTTCTCATCAATCTATTAATGAACTTCAATCTGGAGCGCGTATTGAAGTAGGAGATAAGAAAGAGGACCCGCTTGATTTCACTCTCTGGAAAGATGCGAAAGAAGGCGAAATCGCGTGGGATAGCCCATGGGGGAAAGGTCGACCAGGCTGGCATATTGAGTGCTCGGCTATGGCTAAGAAGTACCTTGGCGACACGATTGACATTCACGCTGGTGGGCAAGACCTAACGTTCCCTCACCATGAGAATGAAATTGCCCAATCTGAAGCGTGTAATGGGAAGACATTCGCAAACTATTGGATGCATAACGGGTATATTAAAATTGATAACGAGAAGATGTCGAAATCACTAGGTAACTTTGTACTTGTTAACGACATCGTGAAGCAACACGATCCTCAAGTCGTTCGTTTCTTCATGTTAAGTGTTCATTACCGTAACCCGATCAACTTTAGTGAGCCATTGCTTGAAGGGGCGAAAAATAGTTTAGAGCGCATCAAAAATGCTTATCAAAATCTTGAGCACCGTAAAGAAGCGAGCACAGATATGAGTACAGAAAACGATGTCTGGAATGAGAAGTTAGATGGATTCAAAGAGCGTTTCATTTCTGAAATGGATGACGATTTCAATACCGCGAATGCGATTTCTGTTCTCTTTGATATGACGAAAGAAGCTAATGTTTATTTACAGTCTGCTCATACTTCTAAAGAGATTATCGAGAAGTTCCAAGCGTTGTTCGTTGAGCTTATGTCCGTACTTGGCATTAATATTAAAGATGATAGCGGATTACTAGATGAAGAAATTGAAGCGTTAATTCAACAGCGTATTGATGCTCGTAAGAACCGCGACTTCCAACTAGCGGACCAAATCCGTGATGATTTAAAAGAGCGTAACATTGTTCTTGAAGATACACCGCAAGGGACGCGTTGGAAGCGAGGGTCATAATGAATACGGGATCCGTTGATGCAAAGCAAATGAAGAGTCTCACGCTCGCTTACATGGGAGACGTTGTTTATGAACAGTATGTAAGAGAGCATTTGATTCGCGGAGGAAGTGTGAAACCGCAGCAACTTCATAAGGCTGCGGTTCGCTTCGTCTCTGCTAAGGCACAAGCTCAAGTCGTATATTGGTGGATGGATCACGCCTTCTTGACTGAGGCAGAGGAAGCGGTATTGAAGAGGGGCCGTAATGCTAAGTCTGGCTCATCCCCAAAGAATACGGATATCCAAACGTATCGCTACAGTACAGCATTTGAAGCGGTGCTTGGCTATTTATATTTTCAAGGAGAACAAGAACGACTTGAAGAGCTCATTTATGCCTCAATAGATTACTTACAAGAAAGGAGCTTCTCCTAATGGAAGAATGGATTATCGGTAAGAATGCATGTATTGAAGCTTTGAAATCGGGGCGTCCGATGAATAAGTTAATGATTTCTGAGCAACTTCAACAACAAGCGGCGAACAAACTGCAAGACTTGGCTAAACAACAAGGTATTCAAGTACAACGTGTGCCGAAGAAGAAGCTAGATCAAACGGTCGATGGGAATCACCAAGGTGTGATTGCTGCCGTTGCGGCATACGAGTATAGCTCAGTTGAAGCTATCTTGGATAAAGCGAGTGACAAAGGAGAGAATCCTTTTCTATTAATACTTGATGAAATTGAAGATCCGCATAATTTAGGCTCGATTTTACGTACAGCTGATGCTGCTGGGGTACATGGAGTCATTATTCCAAAACGTCGTGCGGTTGGATTGACTGGCACGGTTGCGAAGACATCGACAGGAGCAATTGAACACGTTCCGGTTGCTCGCGTAACGAACCTTTCAAGAACGATTGAAGAACTTAAAGACCAGTATATCTGGGTAGTCGGCACAGACGCTAAAGGGGACGAAGATTACCGCCAACTGCAAGGAGACATGCCAATTGCTCTTGTCATCGGGAGTGAAGGAAAGGGCATCAGTCGTTTAGTTAAGCAAAAGTGTGATTGGACCGTTAACCTTCCAATGGTTGGACATGTGACTTCATTGAATGCGTCGGTGGCAGCGAGCCTGCTTATGTATGAAGTCCATCGTAAGCGTCATGTTATTGGGGAGTAACGATGGAGGTATTGATTGTTGACGGATACAACATTATCGGAGCATGGCCTGAGTTAACGAAACTCCGGGATACTCAGTTATCAGAAGCTCGGGATATGCTGATTGAGCGTATGGCGGAATACCAAGCGTATCTAGGGACACGCGTAATCGTCGTGTTCGATGCTCACTACGCTAAGGGCATTGAAAAGAAAGAGAAAAGCCACCGTATTGACGTTGTGTTTACAAGGGAGAACGAAACTGCGGACGAACGGATTGAGAAGCTGACGCAAGAAGTTAAGGACGTACGGACACAAGTGTATGTAGCCACATCTGATTATACAGAACAAAGAACAATCTTCGGACAAGGGGCACTCCGTAAGTCAGCAAGGGAACTTCATATCGAAATGAAAAATATAGAGAATCAAATCAAAGAGGATGTTGAACAACAAAGTAAGGTTCAAAACAAGCCGAAAATACCGATAAAAAAGGAAGTATTAGACGTGTTTGAGAAGTGGAGACGTGGAGAAAAGTAATTTTCGACGCTGTTGACGCTTGTAAAACGCTTACTGTATAATATTTCTATATCCAGGGAGTTACGGTCAGGGGGAATCCTTTTATTATGATCATCGGAGATGTGGAGCTCGATAACAAGGATTTGGGGAGTTTGGCTGACGAGGAAGTTGTGGTTTATGTCCATCGAGGTGACACCCAAGCACTAGAATACTTGATTAATAAATACAAGAACTTTGTACGTGCTAAAGCTCGTACGTATTTTTTAATCGGGGCAGACCGAGAAGACATTGTGCAAGAAGGGATGATTGGGTTATACAAGGCGATTCGTGATTATCAAGAGGACAAGCTCTCCTCATTTAAAGCCTTCGCTGAACTCTGTGTAACTCGTCAAATCATCACGGCTATTAAGACAGCCACAAGGCAGAAGCATATCCCGCTGAATTCTTATGTTTCGTTGGATAAACCGATTTACGATGAAGAATCAGATCGAACGCTGCTTGACGTTATAGCTGGTGCGAAGGCGCTTGATCCTGAAGAACTCATTTTAAATCGCGAGAAATTCGGGGATATGGAAGAGAAGATGTCTGAGTTGCTGAGTGACTTGGAACGCAAGGTATTGAACTACTATTTGGATGGTCGTACGTACCAAGAAATATCGGAAGAGCTAGATCGCCATGTGAAATCGATTGACAATGCTTTGCAACGCGTAAAGAGGAAGCTTGAGAGGTACTTAGAAGTGAGTGAAGTTACACTCTGACGCTTCGTTGACAGGGGTATAAGAGCATGGTACATTTATGGAAGTAATTCACCCTTAAAGGGGCGGTCATCATGAGAAAAAAAGTCGTGTTAGCTTGCACAGAGTGCATGAGTCGAAATTATACGACGGACAAGCAACAGAAGGAAGGTCGAGTCGACCGACTAGAAACTCGAAAGTACTGTAAGACGTGTGGGGCACATACGTTGCATAGGGAGACGAAATAACGACCAAGCCTAGAGGTGGAAGTTTGGGGGTACGAGCATGAACATCGTCAAGTTCTTTAAAGACGTTTCACGTGAGCTAAAGAAAGTTAGCTGGCCCAAGGGGAAAGAGTTAACAAAATATACAATAACGGTTGTTTCTACTGTCGTTTTTGTTACAATATTCTTTGCGCTTGTTGATGTCGGTATTTCATCGCTTCTTGAATTAATACCTGAATAAAGCAGTTATATTTATGTTATAATGGTTAATAATCTTCGTCCAAACCCGTTCTACGGGTTTTTTAATTGAGAAAAAATAACGATAAAGGGAGGGAAGGGTACACCGTTTGTCATGGAAAAAAGATGGTACGTCGTGCACACTTACTCTGGATATGAGAATAAAGTGAAACAGAATTTAGATAAACGAGTAGAATCAATGGGAATGGAAGATAAAATCTTCCGTGTCCTAGTCCCTGAAGATGAGGAAACAGAAATTAAAAACGGCAAGCGAAAAACATTGAAGAAAAAAGTTTTTCCAGGGTACGTTTTAGCAGAAATGGTTATGACTGATGATTCTTGGTACGTTGTCCGCAATACCCCAGGTGTAACTGGGTTTGTTGGCTCGACAGGATCTGGTTCAAAACCTACCCCTCTCCTACCTGAAGAGATTGATGTTGTTCTTAAACGCATGGGCATGACAGAACAGCCTGCAGAAGTGGACTTGGAACTAGGCGAATCCGTCACAGTGAAAGAAGGACCGTTTGCAGATTTCACAGGTACAATCGAATACATCGATTTGGATAAGCAGAAGGTGAAAGTTCACGTTAATATGTTCGGTCGTGAAACTCCAGTTGAACTAGACTTCGCGCAAGTTGAAAAGTTATAAGAAAGCCCCCTTGCAATCCATTTGGAAAAATGCTAGAATTTTTATGTTGTATAAGCCCCGCATTAAGGGGCTCTGTTAATGGAATGAGTGGGAGGGGGAATAACCCCATTACCACATCACGGACTTAAGGAGGTGTGTCTCGTGGCTAAAAAAGTAATCAAAGTTGTTAAACTTCAGATCCCAGCTGGTAAAGCAAACCCAGCACCGCCAGTAGGACCTGCACTTGGTCAAGCTGGAATTAACATCATGGGATTCTGTAAAGAATTTAACGCTCGTACAGCAGATGAAGCTGGCATGATTATTCCGGTTGAAATCACGGTATTTGAAGACCGTTCATTTACATTTGTCACAAAAACTCCACCTGCAGCTGTTCTTCTTAAGAAAGCAGCCGGCATTGAGAGTGGTTCAGGTGAACCAAACCGCAATAAAGTGGGTACGATTAAACGTGAACAAATTAAAGAAATTGCGGAAACAAAAATGCCTGACCTAAACGCTGCTGACGTAGACGCAGCTGTACGTATGGTAGAAGGTACAGCTCGTAGCATGGGACTTGTTGTAGAAGACTAATCCCACAGTAGCTCTTATGGAAGAGAAGGTTGCGACGATGGGACTTCCATTTCGCAACCTTTATTCGTGGGAGGTATAACCGTTAAAACCACATGAGGAGGAAATAAGAATGGCTAAAAAGAGCAAACGTTACAATGAGATTCAAAAACTTGTAGATCGTTCAGCATCTTACCGAACTGAAGAAGCAGTTGAGCTTGTTAAGCAAACTGCTAAAGCGAAATTCGACGAAACTGTAGAAGCAGCATTCCGTCTTGGCGTTGATCCTAAGAAAGCAGACCAACAAATTCGTGGTGCTATGGTACTACCACACGGTACTGGTAAAGACCAGCGCGTTCTTGTATTTGCTAAAGGTGATAAAGCTAAAGAAGCAGAAGCTGCTGGCGCTGACTTCGTAGGTGAACAAGATCTTATCAACAAAATCACTCAAGGCTGGTTCGAGTTCGATGTTGTAATCGCGACACCAGACATGATGGCTGAAGTTGGTAAACTTGGTCGTACGCTTGGACCAAAAGGTCTAATGCCAAACCCTAAAACAGGTACAGTTACGTTCGACGTAGCGAAAGCTGTTGAAGAAGCGAAAGCTGGTAAGGTTGAATACCGTGTTGATAAAGCAGGTAACATCCACGTACCAGTAGGTAAAGTTTCTTTCGATACTCAAAAACTAGTTGAAAACTTTGAAGCTCTAACAGAAACGCTTGTAAAGGTTAAGCCACAGGCTGCTAAAGGCACTTACATGCGTAACGCTTCCATTTCAGCGACTATGGGTCCTGGAGTTCGCGTTGACGTTTCTGGTTTCAAAAACTAATTAATAAATAGTATTGACTTATTCTGGGTGATTCGATATAATCATTCATGTTGTTAATAAAGATACGTTATACCGTAGACAGTAGGAGCGACTTGTCGCTTAATGACCTACCGAGGTGTGTGAATATACCAGGGATATACTCCGTAGTATGTCTCACAAATGGTGTGCCTCCTCGTCTATGTGGGGGCACATTTTTTGTGTAGTACTCTATAAAATGAGTCACGCGATAACGGTATGATAGTCAGTCAATAGGAGGTGGAACAATGAGCAAAGTAATCGAACACAAGAAACAGATTGTATCTCAAATTGCTGATCAACTTCAGAACAGCAAATCTACAGTTCTTGTAGACTACCGTGGTCTTTCTGTTGAAGAAGTGAACGAACTTCGCGGTCAGCTTCGTGAAGCAGGCGTAGAATTCAAAGTGTACAAAAACACAATGACTCGTCGCGCAGCTGCTGAAGCGGAACTTACTGACCTAAACGACACGCTAGTTGGCCCAACGGCATTGGCATTCTCTGCTGATGATGCGGTTGCACCAGCGAAAGTCCTAAATAACTTTGCGAAAGAGCACAACGCTCTTGAAATCAAAGGTGGCGTAGTTGAAGGCGGCGTAGCAACAATCGATCAGATTAAAGAGCTTGCTGAACTTCCAAACCACGAAGGTCTTGTTTCTATGCTTCTATCTGTACTACAAGCACCAATGCGCAACTTCGCGCTTGCGGCTAAAGCAGTTGCAGATCAAAAAGAAGAGCAGGACGCATAAGCAATTCGAAAGAATTGCAAACTAAATACTTTTAACAAATTTAAGGAGGAAAAATCATGACTAACGAACAAATCATTGAAGCGATCAAAGAGATGAACGTTCTTGAACTTAACGACCTTGTAAAAGCAATTGAAGAAGAATTTGGAGTAACTGCTGCAGCTCCTGTAGCGGTAGCTGGCGGCGGAGCTGCTGAAGCTGCTGAAGAGCAAACTGAATTCGACGTTGTTCTTGAGAGCGCTGGTTCTTCTAAGATCAAAGTTGTTAAAGCAGTTCGCGAAATCACTGGCCTAGGTCTTAAAGATGCTAAAGAAGTTGTAGACAACGCTCCTAAAGCACTTAAAGAAGGCGTATCTAAAGAAGAAGCTGACGAAATGAAAGCTAAGCTTGAAGAAGCTGGAGCTACAATCGAAATTAAGTAAGCTTAAAGATAGAAGGAGAAAGCTCGCTGACCATCGGCGAGCTTTCCTTTTTCCTAATGGAATATAAAGAAAAGAGGTTGCGACATGACCGAACACTATTATTCCAAGAGTCCTGAAACGAAAAGTGCCAGAGAAGCATGGACGTTTGTATGGGATGGACATAAGCTGCGATTCACGGTAGACCGTGGTGTCTTTTCTCGGAACGAAGTTGACTTTGGGTCTAGAACATTACTTGAAAGTTTCGAAGCTCCGTCCGTAGAAGGAGACATACTTGACCTTGGTTGTGGCTATGGGCCAATCGGCATTTCTCTCGGTAAAGTTATTCCAAACCGCAACATCACGATGGTTGATATAAATGAACGCGCTGTTGAACTTGCGAAAGAAAATGCAGCGAATAACCAAGTATACAACGTAGATATCCTCCAAAGCGATTCCTTTGAAGCAATTGAAGGACGCACCTTCGCAGCTGTTTTAACGAACCCCCCTATACGCGCCGGTAAACATGTAGTTCACTCTTTTATAGAACAAAGTTATCATTCATTGCTTGATCATGGTGAACTGTGGGTAGTAATTCAGAAGAAACAGGGAGCGCCGTCTGCGCAAAAGAAGATGAATGAGCTATTTGGAGAAGTAGAAGTAGTGACCAAGAACAAAGGCTACTATATCCTTAGAGGTAAAAAGGTTTGACTCGACATAGGACTTATGCTAACATTGAAAAATGCCAATATGTGCATTTGTCAAGGGTAAATTTAAAGTTTTAGGTATATTTCACCTATGCAGGGCAACAATGGTAAAATCGAATGAATTCAAATAGAACTGTGGTTTTGTATGAAACCCTTTTTCTTTTTGTCTAACGTTAGAGAGATTGAAAATATTAGTGTACATGCTCGTGAAATGCGAGTGTGTTTATATATAATCTTGTTCACAGATATGTGACACAAGACAATTCGTCGTGTACATGTACTTGACGATTTCTTTATTAAAATGCTTGATTTGAGGGGTGAATCAGTTGACAGGTCAACTAGTTCAGTATGGACGACACCGCCAACGCAGAAGTTATGCGCGCATTAACGAAGTACTTGAATTACCGAATTTAATCGAAATTCAGACCGCTTCTTACAAATGGTTCTTAGAAGAAGGTTTGATGGAGATGTTCCAAGACATTTCCCCAATTGAAGACTTTACTGGGAATTTATCATTAGAATTCGTGGATTACACGTTAGGTGATCCTAAATATCCAGTAGATGAATCTAAAGAGCGAGATGTCACTTATTCAGCTCCTCTTCGTGTTAAGGTACGCTTACTTAATAAAGAAACAGGCGAAGTAAAAGAGCAAGAAGTGTTTATGGGAGATTTCCCTCTCATGACAGACACAGGTACATTCGTCATAAATGGTGCTGAGCGTATTATTGTTTCCCAGCTTGTACGTTCTCCAAGTGTGTATTATAGCGGTAAAGTAGATAAGAATGGTAAGAAGGGATACACGGCTACTGTTATTCCTAACCGTGGTGCATGGTTAGAGTTTGAAACAGATGCGAAAGACGTTGTACATGTGCGTATTGACCGTACACGTAAACTCCCAATTACAGTTTTACTACGTGCTCTTGGGTTCGGTACAGATCAAGAGATTATCGATATTATCGGTGATAACGAATACCTTAAGAACACATTAGAGAAGGACAATACGGAGAATAGTGAGAAGGCACTTCTTGAAATCTATGAGCGTCTACGCCCTGGTGAGCCACCAACGGTTGAAAACGCGAAAAGTCTTCTTGTATCCCGTTTCTTTGATCCGAAACGTTATGACCTAGCTCATGTAGGTCGTTATAAGATTAATAAGAAGCTTCATATTAAGAATCGTTTGTTCAACCAAACGGTTGCTGAAACAATTGCAGACCCTGAAACTGGTGAAATCATTGCGAATGCGGGCGACAAGATTGATCGTCGTTTGCTAGACAAGATGCTACCATATCTTGAAGGTTCTGAAGAGAATGTTGGGGAGTATGAAGTAGCTCCTGCTGATGGAGTGTTAGATGAGTCTATCCGCATTCAGTCTGTTAAGATTATCGATCCTACAGATCCAGAAGGCGAGAAGACAATTAACGTCATCGGCAATGCGAATGTAGATGAGAATACGAAGAACATTACACCTTCTGATATTCTTTCTGCGATCAGTTACTTCTTTAACCTCCTGCACAATGTAGGCGGTACGGACGATATTGACCACCTAGGTAACCGTCGTCTTCGTTCTGTTGGCGAATTGCTTCAGAACCAATTCCGTATCGGTTTATCTAGAATGGAGCGTGTAGTGCGAGAGCGTATGTCCATCCAGGACACAGCTTCCATTACTCCACAACAATTAATCAACATTCGTCCAGTAATTGCTTCCATTAAAGAATTCTTTGGTAGCTCTCAGTTGTCACAGTTCATGGACCAAACAAACCCACTAGCTGAGCTTACGCACAAACGTCGTTTGTCTGCACTAGGACCAGGTGGTTTGACACGTGAACGTGCTGGTTTTGAAGTTCGTGACGTACACTACTCCCACTACGGCCGTATGTGTCCAATCGAAACTCCTGAGGGACCAAACATCGGACTAATCAACTCCTTATCTTCCTATGCGAAGGTAAATAAATTTGGATTTATCGAGACGCCTTATCGTCGCGTTGACCCAGAAACGAATAAAGTAACAGCTCAGATTGACTATCTGACTGCAGACGAAGAGGACAACTATGTTGTCGCTCAGGCGAACGCGAAGCTAGCAGAAGACGGAGCTTTCGTAGATGCAGAAGTTATTGCTCGTTTCCGCGGGGAAAACACGGCAGTTAAATATGACCGTCTTGACTATATGGACGTATCGCCAAAACAGGTTGTTTCTGCTGCGACAGCTTGTATTCCATTCTTGGAAAACGATGACTCCAACCGTGCTCTAATGGGTGCGAACATGCAACGTCAAGCAGTACCATTGATGGAGCCACAATCGCCGATTGTTGGTACAGGTATGGAGTATGTATCTGGTAAAGACTCCGGTGCTGCTGTTATTAACAAACACGAAGGTATCGTTGAGCGTGTTGACGCGAAAGAAGTTCGTGTGCGCCGCATTGAAGAAGTTGATGGAAAAGAAGTAGAAGGTGACTTAGATGTATACCGCCTACAGAAATTCATCCGTTCAAACCAAGGTACTTCTTATAACCAAAAGCCAATCGTAAGCAGTGGTGACCGTGTAACGGTAGGCGAAATTCTTGCTGACGGTCCTTCCATGGAGAAGGGTGAACTTGCCCTTGGTAAGAACCCTCTAGTAGCCTTTATGACTTGGGAAGGGTACAACTATGAGGATGCCATCATCATGAGTGAGCGTATGGTGAAAGAAGATGAATATACTTCTATTCATATTGAAGAGTACGAATCAGAAGCACGTGATACGAAGCTAGGCCCTGAAGAAATTACACGCGATATCCCGAACGTAGGGGAAGACGCGCTTAAGAACCTTGATGACCGTGGAATTATCCGCGTTGGTGCTGAGGTTTCTGATGGTGACCTATTGGTAGGTAAAGTAACGCCTAAAGGTGTAACTGAACTATCTGCGGAAGAACGTCTACTTCATGCAATCTTCGGTGAAAAGGCGCGTGAAGTCCGTGACACGAGCTTACGTGTTCCACACGGAGCAGGCGGTATCGTTCTTGATGTTAAGATCTTCAACCGTGAAGACGGTGACGAATTGCCACCAGGCGTTAACCAACTAGTTCGTGCTTACATCGTTCAGAAGCGTAAGATTTCTGAAGGGGATAAAATGGCCGGACGTCACGGAAACAAAGGTGTTATTTCTCGTATCCTTCCAGAGGAAGATATGCCGTATCTACCAGATGGCACACCAGTTGATATCATGTTAAACCCACTAGGTGTACCTTCCCGTATGAACATCGGTCAGGTACTTGAACTTCACCTTGGTATGGCAGCTCGTCAACTTGGTATCCGCGTTGCGACGCCTGTATTTGATGGTGCCCGTGAAGAAGATGTATGGGAAACGCTTGAAGAAGCAGGCATGCCGCGTGATGCGAAGACAATCCTATACGATGGTCGCACAGGTGAACCATTCGATAACCGTGTATCTGTCGGTGTCATGTATATGATCAAGCTTGCTCACATGGTTGACGACAAACTACACGCACGTTCAACTGGACCATACTCCCTTGTCACACAACAGCCACTTGGTGGTAAAGCGCAATTCGGTGGACAGCGTTTCGGTGAGATGGAGGTTTGGGCACTCGAAGCATATGGAGCTGCCTATACACTTCAAGAGATCCTAACGGTTAAATCGGATGACGTAGTTGGTCGTGTGAAGACGTATGAGTCAATTGTTAAAGGTTCAAACATCCCAGAACCAGGCGTACCTGAGTCCTTCAAAGTACTCATTAAAGAACTCCAGAGCTTGGGTATGGATGTGAAGATCCTTTCAGCTGATGATGAAGAGATTGAGATGCGTGATATTGAAGAAGAAGAAACACAATCAGCCGAAAATCTAAATCTAGACTCAGACCCAGCAGAAGAAATCCGATAAGACTACTTGTAGCTCGGTAACTAAGCTTAGGGTAATTCCTGGACACTATAAGGGAGGTAGGCTCCTTGCTAGACGTAAATAACTTTGAATATATGAAGATTGGTTTAGCTTCCCCCGATAAGATCCGTTCGTGGTCTTACGGGGAGGTTAAAAAGCCTGAAACAATTAACTATCGTACGTTAAAGCCTGAGAAAGATGGCCTTTTCTGTGAACGTATCTTTGGTCCTACGAAGGATTGGGAATGTCACTGTGGTAAATACAAGCGCGTCCGCTATAAAGGAATCGTTTGTGACCGTTGTGGTGTTGAAGTAACGAAAGCAAAAGTGCGCCGTGAACGCATGGGACACTTAGAGCTTGCTGCTCCTGTATCTCACATCTGGTATTTCAAAGGTATTCCAAGCCGTATGGGTCTTGTGCTAGACATGTCCCCACGTGCACTTGAAGAAGTTATTTATTTCGCTGCTTACGTCGTGACTGATGCAGGCGACACGGCACTTGAGAAGAAACAACTTCTTTCTGAGAAAGAATACCGTTCTTACCGTGAGAAATACGGAAACACCTTCACAGCTATGATGGGTGCTGAAGCAATCCGTAGACTTCTACAAGATATTGACTTAGAGAAAGAAGTAGATGCCTTGAAAGAAGAGCTTAAGACTGCACAAGGACAACGCCGTACTCGTGCGATTAAGCGTCTTGAGGTATTAGAAGCATTCCGTGGTTCTGGAAACGACCCAGCATGGATGATCATGGATGTTCTTCCAATCATCCCACCTGAGCTTCGTCCAATGGTACAGCTTGATGGTGGTCGTTTTGCAACTTCTGACTTGAACGACTTATATCGTCGTGTTATTAACCGTAACAACCGCTTGAAGCGTCTTCTAGATCTTGGAGCGCCAACGATTATCGTTCAGAACGAGAAGCGTATGCTACAAGAATCTGTCGATGCTCTAATTGATAATGGACGTCGTGGTCGTCCTGTAACTGGACCAGGAAACCGTCCACTTAAATCCCTTTCTCATATGTTGAAAGGTAAACAAGGTCGTTTCCGTCAGAACTTGCTCGGTAAACGTGTTGACTATTCAGGTCGTTCCGTTATCGTTGTAGGTCCTAGCTTGAAGATGTATCAAGTAGGTCTACCGAAAGAAATGGCTCTTGAACTATTCAAACCTTTCGTAATGCGTGAACTTGTAGACCGTGGCTTAGCGCACAACATTAAATCCGCTAAACGTAAGATTGAACGTCTTCACAACGAAGTTTGGGATGTACTTGAAGAAGTAATCAGAGAACACCCTGTACTTCTTAACCGTGCACCAACACTTCACAGACTAGGTATCCAGGCCTTTGAGCCCGTACTAGTTGAAGGACGCGCAATCCGTCTTCACCCACTCGTATGTACGGCTTATAACGCCGACTTTGACGGTGACCAAATGGCGGTTCACGTACCTCTTTCTGCTGAAGCACAAGCTGAAGCGCGCATTCTAATGCTAGCAGCTCAAAACATCCTTAACCCTAAGGATGGTAAGCCAGTTGTTACACCGTCACAGGATATGGTACTTGGTAACTATTACTTGACGTTAGAGCGCCCAGGTTCTGTTGGGGAAGGTATGGTCTTCAAGGATACAAGTGAAGCGATGACTGCTTACCAAAACGGACATGTACACTTGCATACTCGTGTAGCTGTATACGCTGGCTCCTTGAATAACCAAACGTTTACTGCAGAACAAAATGAAAAACTTCTAATGACTACAGTTGGTAAGTTAATATTCAACGAAATCCTACCAGATTCGTTCCCATACATTAACGAGCCTACTCAAAGTAACTTAGAAGGTGTAACGCCTGAACACTACTTCCTTGATAAAGGGGTAGATGTAAAAGCTGAAATCCTTAAACGTGAAGAAATTCTTCCGTTCAAGAAGAAATACCTTGGTAACATCATTGCGGAAGTCTTCAAACGTTTCCAAATTAGTGAAACGTCTAAGATGCTTGACCGTATGAAGGACCTTGGTTTCGCATATTCCACTAAGGCAGGTATTACAGTTGGTGTATCTGACATCGTGGTACTTCCTGAGAAACAAGAAATTCTTGACGAAGCACAAGAAAAAGTGGATAAAGTTACGAAACAGTTCCGTCGTGGTTTAATTACAGACGATGAACGTTATGACCGTGTCATTGCAATTTGGTCTGCTGCGAAAGACGATATTCAAGATCGACTCATGCAATCCTTGGAGAAAACAAACCCAATTTACATGATGTCTGATTCTGGTGCCCGTGGTAACGCATCTAACTTCACTCAGTTAGCTGGTATGCGTGGTCTGATGGCCAACCCGGCTGGTAAGATTATCGAACTTCCAATCAAATCAAGTTTCCGTGAAGGTCTAACCGTACTTGAGTACTTTATCTCCACACACGGTGCCCGTAAAGGTCTTGCCGATACTGCACTGAAGACAGCCGACTCAGGTTACCTGACTCGTCGTCTAGTAGACGTAGCGCAAGATGTTATCGTTCGTGAAGATGAGTGTGACACGGACCGTGGTTTAGAAGTTGCAGCTCTTACAAATGGTAACGAAGTCATTGAACCTCTATATGACCGTCTTGTAGGTCGTACAGCATTCAAGACCGTGTACCACCCAGAAACTGGCGAAGTACTTGCATCTCGTAACGAAGTGATCTCTGAAGACCAAGCGAGGATTATTGTCGAAGCTGGTGTTGAACGAGTTACAATTCGTTCCGTATTCACATGTACAACTCGTCACGGTGTTTGTAAGAAGTGTTACGGACGTAACCTTGCAACTGGTTCTGAAGTAGAAGTAGGAGAAGCAGTTGGAATCATCGCAGCTCAATCCATCGGTGAGCCAGGAACGCAGCTTACAATGCGTACGTTCCACACAGGTGGGGTTGCAGGGGATGACATCACACAAGGTCTTCCTCGTATCCAAGAGTTGTTTGAAGCACGTAATCCGAAAGGTCAAGCGCTCGTTACTGAAATTTATGGTACTGTTGAGTCCGTAAATGAAGTGAAAGAGAAGCTAGAAATCGTCGTGCAAGGTGAAGTAGAAAAACGTACGTATAATGCGAACTATGGTGCGCGTATGAAAGTCGCTGTAGGCGACATCGTTGCAGCTGGTGATGCATTGACGGAAGGTTCTATCGATCCGAAAGAACTTCTTAAGATTCAAGGTCTTGAAGGCGTAGAAGCTTACTTGCTTAAAGAAGTACAGAAAGTTTACCGTATGCAAGGGGTAGAAATCGGTGACAAACACGTAGAAGTAATGGTTCGCCAAATGCTTCGTAAGATTCGTGTACATGATGCCGGTGATACAGATGTACTTCCTGGCTCATTACTTGAAATTCACCAATTTAAAGATGCGAACCGTAACGCTCTTCTTTCTGGAGAGCAGCCAGCTGTTGGCCGTCCGGTCATCCTTGGTATTACGAAAGCATCTCTTGAGACGGATTCCTTCTTATCAGCAGCATCCTTCCAGGAGACAACTCGTGTCCTTACAGATGCCGCGATTAAAGGGAAACGTGATGAATTACTCGGCCTGAAAGAGAACGTTATTATCGGTAAACTTGTACCGGCTGGTACGGGGATGCCACGATACCGTAAAATTCAAGCTGAAGGAGAAGGTTTAGAAGAACCAACTCCGAAAGAAGTTGAAGAACCAACGCAAGCTTAATGGTTGTGTAATAAACAAGGAATAAATGTAGGGAGCATCTTGAAAAAATCCCTGGGGGAACATTGACATTCCCCTAGGGGAGTGATACTATATTCAAGGTGCTTCCATTAATCCTTGTTACTTTGGAGGATATGCTTCATGTCTTATGAAAAAGTAGCAGAGGCTAAACCCAATATTGTTATTGGAATGAAACAAACCCTAAAAGCCATGAAACTTGGTGGTATTAAAGAAGTTGTGGTTGCTGATGACGCAGATCAGCATGTCACTGACAAAGTGGTGCGACTTGCAAAGGAACTAACAACTCCGGTTTCACACGTTGATTCCATGCAACGCCTAGGTGAAGCATGTGGGATTGATGTTGGAGCAGCAGTTGTATCGATAAAGCAATAGAGTTTTGGTGCGAATGCACGAAAGCTTTGTTTTTTGCTTTTTTATGAACCACCTGGATGTGTGGTATTAATAATTTCCGAAGGGAGGATATCGTAATGCCTACTATTAACCAATTAGTACGTAAGGGTCGTGTTTCTAAAACGAAACAGTCTGACTCTCCAGCACTTAACAAAGGGTACAACAGTCTTCGTAAGAAGTACACTGACCTTTCTTCTCCACAAAAACGTGGTGTTTGTACTCGTGTAGGTACTATGACACCTAAGAAGCCGAACTCCGCGCTTCGTAAATATGCTCGTGTACGTCTTACAAACGGAATTGAAGTTACAGCTTACATTCCTGGTATTGGACACAACCTACAAGAGCACAGCGTAGTTCTTATTCGCGGTGGACGTGTTAAGGACTTACCTGGTGTGCGTTACCACATCGTACGTGGTGCGCTTGACACATCTGGTGTTGAAGGTCGTATGCAAGGCCGTTCTAAATACGGTGCTAAACGTCCTAAGAAATAATAAACGAATCATAATAACTTGAACCACTGAAAGGAGGAACCCGTATGCCACGTAAAGGACCGGTACCAAAGCGTGATGTGCTTCCAGATCCGATTTACAACTCTAAGCTTGTAACTCGTCTAATCAACCAAATCATGGTTGACGGTAAGCGCGGTAAAGCTCAAAAAATTCTTTATAGCGCGTTCGAACTTGTACAAGAACGTAGTGGAAACGATGCTATGGAAACTTTCGAACAAGCACTTAAAAATGTAATGCCAGTACTTGAGGTAAGAGCTCGCCGTGTAGGTGGATCTAACTACCAAGTACCAGTAGAAGTTCGTCCAGAGCGTCGTCAAGCTCTAGGTCTTCGTTGGGTAGTAAACTACTCCCGTCTACGCGGAGAGAAGACAATGGAAGAGCGTCTTGCTAACGAAATTCTTGATGCTGCAAACAACACAGGCGCAGCTGTTAAGAAACGTGAAGACACTCATAAGATGGCTGAAGCAAACAAAGCATTTGCTCACTATCGTTGGTAATATTCAAAACAAAACACCCCAATATAGGAAGGAGAAAGAACCATGCCAAGAGAGTTCTCCTTGGAAAAGACGCGTAATATCGGTATCATGGCCCACATCGACGCTGGTAAGACCACTGCTACCGAGCGTATCCTTTTCTACACTGGGCGTATCCACAAGTTAGGTGAAACACACGAAGGTGCTTCCCAAATGGACTGGATGTCCCAAGAACAAGAACGCGGTATTACGATCACTTCCGCTGCAACTACTGCAGAATGGAAAGATCACCGCATCAACATTATCGATACACCTGGACACGTAGACTTCACTGTTGAAGTTGAACGTTCTCTTCGTGTACTTGACGGTTCTGTTGCTGTACTTGACGCCCAATCCGGTGTTGAGCCACAGACAGAAACGGTTTGGCGTCAGGCAACCACTTACGGCGTACCACGTATTGTTTTCGTAAACAAAATGGACAAAGTAGGTGCTGACTTCCTATATTCCGTTGGTACTCTTCAAGATCGTCTTGGTGCAAATGCGCACCCTATCCAGCTACCAATCGGTGCTGAAGACCACTTTGAAGGTGTTATTGACCTTATCGGTATGCAAGCTTACTTCTACTTGGATGATTTAGGTACACGTGCTGAAGCTCGTGATATTCCTGAAGAATACAAAGAGCAAGCTGAAGAATACCGTGGCAGCTTAATCGAAGCTGTTTCAGAGTCTAACGAAGAACTTATGATGAAATATCTAGAAGGTGAAGAAATTACAAACGAAGAGTTGATGGCTGCTATTCGTACAGCTACAACAAACGTTGATTTCTACCCAGTTCTTTGTGGTTCTGCCTTTAAGAACAAAGGTGTTCAACTTCTAATTGATGCGGTACTAGATTACCTACCATCTCCACTAGATGTTAAACCAATCGAAGGTTTCGTACCTCGTACTGAAGAAGAAGTCGTTCGTAAGGCTGACGATAAAGAGCCATTCTCTGCTCTTGCCTTTAAGGTTATGACAGACCCTTACGTTGGTAAACTTACATTCTTCCGTGTTTACTCTGGTGTTCTTTCTTCTGGTTCTTACGTTCGTAACTCTACGAAAGATAAGCGTGAGCGTGTGGGTCGTCTTCTACAGATGCACGCAAACTCTCGTGAAGAGATTTCAGAAGTTTATGCTGGTGACATCGCTGCAGCAGTAGGTCTTAAAGACACTGCGACAGGTGACACTCTATGTGATGAGAAGAATCTTGTTATTCTTGAGTCTATGGAATTCCCTGATCCAGTTATCTCTGTTGCAATTGAGCCGAAGTCTAAAGCAGACCAAGATAAGATGGGTATCGCTCTAGCTAAGCTAGCAGAAGAAGACCCTACATTTAAGACTGAAACAAACGAAGAGACTGGTCAGACGATCATCTCCGGTATGGGTGAACTTCACCTAGACGTTATCGTTTCTCGTCTTAAAGAAGAATTCAAAGTTGAAGCGAACATCGGTAACCCACAGGTTGCATACCGTGAAACGTTCCGTGGTACTGCGGACGTTGAAGGTAAGTTCGTACGTCAGTCCGGTGGTCGTGGTCAATACGGTCACGTATGGATGACGTTCGAGCCTAACGAAGAAGGCGCTGGCTTTGAGTTCACAAACAAAATCGTCGGTGGTACTATTCCAAAAGACTACATCAACTCCATACAACAAGGTGTTGAAGAAGCAATGGACAATGGTGTTGTTGCCGGTTATCCACTAATCGACATCAAAGCAACACTATTCGATGGTTCTTACCACGATGTTGACTCTAGTGAAATGGCTTATAAAGTTGCCGCTTCTATGGCACTTAAAGAAGCTAAGAACAAGTGTAAACCTGTTCTTCTAGAGCCAATGATGAAAGTAGAGATTGTCATTCCAGAAGAATACATGGGAGACATCATGGGAGACGTAACATCCCGTCGTGGACGTGTTGATGGTATGGATACTCGTGGCTCTGCTCAGCTTGTAAAAGCATATGTACCACTTTCTGAAATGTTCGGTTACGCAACAGCCCTACGTTCTAACACGCAAGGTCGTGGCGCGTATACAATGCACTTCAGCCACTATGAAGAAGTGCCGAAGAGCATCTCTGAAGAAATCGTTAAGAAAAATTCTGGTCAATAATTGATTTTTTGACTTTCATCAAGTATAACTTGTATTGTAAGCTTAGAAGTAACTGTGTTTTAAGAGCACATTGCTTCTAAGCACAATATAAATTGTTTAAAAATACATTTTTCATATCTAAAGGAGGAAGTTTTCAATGGCAAAGGAAAAATTTGACCGTTCCAAGTCCCACGTAAACATTGGGACAATTGGACACGTTGACCATGGTAAAACTACACTAACAGCAGCAATCACTACAGTGCTTCACCAGCGTTCTGGCGAAGGTACTGCAATGGCATACGACCAAATCGACGGTGCTCCTGAAGAGCGCGAGCGTGGAATCACAATCGCAACAGCTCACGTTGAGTACGAAACTGAAAGCCGTCACTATGCACACGTTGACTGCCCAGGCCACGCTGACTATGTTAAAAACATGATCACTGGTGCTGCGCAAATGGACGGAGCTATCCTAGTAGTATCCGCAGCTGATGGCCCAATGCCACAAACTCGTGAGCACATCCTACTTTCTCGTCAGGTTGGTGTTCCAGCGATCGTTGTATTCCTAAACAAATGTGACATGGTAGACGACGAAGAGCTACTTGAACTAGTAGAAATGGAAGTACGTGACCTTCTATCTGAGTATGACTTCCCAGGCGATGACGTACCAGTAGTTAAAGGTTCTGCTCTTAAAGCACTTGAAGGCGAAGAGCAATACGTAAACGCAATCTACGAACTAATGGATGAAGTTGATGCTTACATCCCAACTCCAGAGCGTGAGCACGACAAGCCATTCATGATGCCAGTTGAGGACGTATTCTCTATCACTGGTCGTGGTACTGTTGCTACAGGCCGTGTTGAGCGTGGAACTATCAAAGTCGGTGACGAAGTTGAAGTTATCGGTATGGCTGATGAGAAATCTAAGACTACTGTAACTGGTGTTGAAATGTTCCGTAAGCTTCTTGACTATGCAGAAGCAGGCGACAACATTGGTGCTCTTCTTCGTGGTGTTAGCCGCGACGACATCAAACGTGGTCAGGTTCTAGCTCATCCTGGTTCTATCACTCCTCACCACAAGTACAAAGCTGAGGTTTATGTACTTTCTAAAGATGAGGGTGGTCGTCACACTCCATTCTTCAACAACTATCGTCCACAGTTCTACTTCCGTACAACTGACGTAACTGGCGTTATCACTCTACCTGAAGGCGTAGAGATGGTTATGCCTGGCGATAACGTTGAAATGGACGTTGAACTTATTTCAACAGTAGCAATCGAAGAGGGAACTAAGTTCTCTATCCGTGAAGGTGGCCGTACTGTAGGCGCTGGCGTTGTTGCTACAATCGTTGAGTAATAAACTTCTTATTAAAGAGTAGCAGGTGATCCTGCTGCTCTTTTTTGTATTTTATAATGCGAGTGGGGTTGCTCTTTCTATGTAACGGAATACTTCTTACTTATATAATATGAAGATTCTTGATGAATCATTATAGAAAGCTTTGAGAATTGCGTGAAATCGACCCACCTCCTTGAAATACCCAGATATTCTTTGTATAATACAAAAAGTGCTTCTTCGTGAATATAAATTAATTTCATGGGTTGCATTCACTACCAATTTTATTTATAATGAATAATGTTGGTCATAAAAGGCGATGAAGCGAAAGGTTGCTGACACACCCGGCCCCTTTGCCATGGCTTGGTTGTCAGGATAAATTTTCGTGGAGAATGTCTGTTATCAAATAGGCGAGTAAAGGAGGGAAAATAATGGCAAAAGAGAAGATTCGTATTCGTTTAAAAGCGTATGATCACCGTATTCTAGATCAATCCGCTGAGAAAATCGTAGACACTGCAAAGCGTTCTGGTGCTAATGTTTCGGGTCCAATCCCGCTTCCAACTGAGCGTTCTATCTACACGATTCTACGTGCAACGCACAAGTTCAAAGATGCTCGTGAGCAATTTGAAATGCGTACACACAAACGTCTAATCGACATCATTAATCCAACGCCACAGACGGTTGACTCTCTAATGCGTTTAGATCTACCATCTGGTGTGGATATCGAAATTAAATTATAAACTATACGAAATTAATAGGAGGTGTGACGGATGACGAAAGGAATCTTAGGTCGTAAGCTAGGTATGACTCAGCTTTTCGATGAAACAGGCGAACTTGTACCTGTTACTGTTGTTCAAGCAGAACCTAACGTAGTACTTCAGAAGAAAACTGAAGAAAACGATGGTTACAACGCGATTCAAGTTGGTTTCGCCGACAAGAAATCTCAACGCACGAACAAAGCTGCTAAAGGTCATGCTGATAAAGCTGAAACTACTGCTAAGCGCTTCATTCGTGAATTCCGTGATGCGAACCTTGACAGCTATGAAGTTGGTCAAGAGCTAACAGTTAATGTATTCTCCGCTGGAGAAAAAATCGATGTACGTGGTACTTCTAAAGGTAAAGGGTTCCAAGGTTCAATTAAGCGTCACAACCAACAACGTGGCCCATCTACTCACGGTTCTCGTTACCACCGTCGTCCAGGTACAATGGGTGACATTAACTCCATGCACGTATTCAAAGGTAAAAAACTACCTGGTCGCATGGGCGGTAAAACAGTATCTGTACAAAACCTAGAAGTAGTTAAAGTTGACGAAGAAAACAACCTACTACTAGTTAAAGGTAATATCCCTGGTGCGAAGAAATCATTCGTAGAAATCACAGGTGCAATTAAGGCTAACTAAACTTAAATACGAAGGGAGGATATGTCATGCCTAAAGTAGCACTTTATAACCAAGGCGGTTCTCAAGTAGGCGATGTAGAGCTTAACGAAGCCGTATTTGGTATTGAACCAAACGAACATGTACTTCATGAAGCAGTTGTTATGCAACGTGCGAACTTACGTCAAGGAACTCACAAAGTGAAAGGCCGTTCTGAAGTTGCTGGTGGTGGTCGTAAACCATGGCGCCAAAAAGGAACCGGACGCGCTCGTCAAGGTTCCATTCGTTCTCCACAATGGGTTGGTGGTGGTACTGTATTCGGTCCAACACCTCGTAGCTACAGCTACAAACTTCCTAAGAAAGTTCGTCGTCTAGCTCTTCAATCTGCATTCTCTCAAAAGGTTGTAGAAGAGAGCGTAATCGTTCTTGAAGATCTAACAATCGAAACTCCAAAAACGAAGGAAGTTGCAAACATCCTTAAAGGATTGAACGCTGAGAAAGCGATTTTCGTAACAGCTAATGCTAACGAAACTCTTGAACTTTCAGCTAACAACATCCCTAACGTTTCTGTTAAAACTGTAGAGCAAGTAAACGTACTAGACTTGCTTATGCATGACAAGCTGATCTTAACGAAAGAGGCAGCTGAAAAAGCAGGGGAGGTGCTTGCATAATGAAAGACGTACGTGATATTATTAAGCGCCCCGTAATTACAGAACAATCTGCTGAACTTATGGCAGAGAAAAAATACACGTTCGAGGTAAGCAACAAATCGAACAAAACAGAAATCAAAGAAGCGATCGAAGCAATCTTTGACGTATCTGTTGAAAGTGTTAACACACTAAACCAAAAAGGTAAGTTCAAGCGCATGGGCCGTTACGGTGGATACCGTTCTGACCGCAAAAAAGCGATTGTTAAACTTACTGCAGACAGCCAAGACCTTGATTTCTTCGAGGGTGCTGAATAAATAAATCTTTCAATGAAGGAGGGAAACCAAGATGGCGATTAAGAAATATAGACCTACTACTAATGGTCGTCGTTTCATGTCAGTTTCTGATTTCGCAGAAATTACAACTGATCAACCTGAAAAATCCTTGCTATCACCACTTCATAAAAAAGGTGGGCGTAATAACCAAGGTCGTTTGACAGTTCGTCATCAAGGCGGCGGTCACAAGCGTCAATATCGTGTGATTGATTTCAAACGTGATAAAGATGGAATACCAGGACGCGTTGCTACGATCGAATACGATCCGAACCGTTCCGCTAACATTGCTTTAATTAACTATGTTGATGGTGAAAAGCGTTATATCCTAGCTCCTAAAGGTCTTAAAGTTGATACTCAAATCATCTCTGGTCCTGAAGCAGATATTAAAGTAGGTAACGCTCTTCAACTTAAAGATATCCCTGTAGGTACAGTAATTCACAACATCGAATTAAAACCTGGCCGCGGTGGACAACTTGCACGTTCTGCTGGTGCACAAGCACAAATCCTAGGACGTGAAGACAAATATACACTTGTACGTCTAGCATCTGGCGAAGTACGTCTAGTACTAAGCACATGCCGTGCAACTGTAGGCCAAGTAGGAAACCTTGAGCATGAATTGATTAACGTCGGTAAAGCTGGTCGTTCTCGCTGGTTAGGCAAGCGCCCAACTGTACGTGGTTCTGTAATGAACCCTAACGATCACCCACACGGTGGTGGTGAAGGACGCGCACCTATCGGACGTAAATCTCCAATGTCTCCATGGGGCAAACCTACACTTGGATTCAAGACACGCAAACGCAACAAGCCGTCTGATAAATATATCGTTCGTCGTCGCAAAAAATAACGGGATTAGACGTCGGGTGATATCGCCCGCTCGTCAATCACGAGAGGAGGTTTATCTATGGGTCGTAGCCTAAAAAAGGGACCTTTCGTTGATGACCATCTAATGGTTAAAGTTGAGAAACTGAACGAAAACGGAGGTCACGAGGTTATTAAAACATGGTCTCGCCGTTCTACAATCTTCCCTAACTTTGTGGGACACACAATCGCTGTATATGATGGACGTAAACACGTACCTGTTTATGTGACTGAAGACATGGTAGGTCACAAACTAGGTGAATTTGCACCTACTCGTACGTTTAAAGGCCACAGTGGCGATGATAAGAAAACAAAACGCTAAATGAGAGGAGGCACTAATTCATGCAAGCAAAAGCAGTTGCGAAATCCGTTCGTATAGCTCCTCGTAAAGTTCGTTTGGTAATTGATTTAATTCGAGGAAAAAACGTAGGTGAAGCTATCGCTATCCTACAAAACACTCAGCGTGGAGCTTCTCCAGTAGTTGAGAAATTGCTTAAATCAGCGATCGCTAACGCTGAGCACAACTATGAAATGGACACAGAAAACCTTGTGGTTTCTGAAGTGTTCGCAGACGAAGGTGTTACGTTGAAACGTTTCCGTCCACGTGCTATGGGACGTGCAAGTCAAATCAACAAACGCACAAGTCACATTACACTTGTTGTATCAGAAAAGAAGGAGGGATAAGAAGTGGGTCAAAAAGTAAATCCAGTAGGTCTACGTATTGGCGTCATCCGTGATTGGGAATCCAAGTGGTACGCTGGCAAAGATTACGCAGATCTTCTACATGAAGATATTAAGATTCGTGAATTCTTAGAACAACGTCTAACTGACGCTGCTGTTTCTACTATTGAAATCGAACGTGCTGCAAACCGCGTTAACGTTACTATTCATACTGCTAAGCCAGGAATGGTAATCGGTAAAGGTGGTTCTGAAGTTGAAGCGCTACGTAAAGCTCTTAACCAACTAACTAACAAACGCGTTCACATCAACATCGTTGAAGTGAAAAAAGCTGACCTTGATGCATACCTAGTTGCAGAGAACATTGCGAAACAACTAGAAAACCGTGTATCATTCCGTCGTGCTCAGAAACAATCTATCCAACGTGCAATGCGCGCTGGCGCGAAAGGTATTAAGACACAGGTATCTGGCCGTCTAGGCGGAGCAGACATCGCACGTGCTGAATACTACAATGAAGGTACTGTACCACTTCACACACTTCGTGCAGACATCGATTATGGCACTGCAGAAGCTGACACTACTTATGGTAAGCTTGGTGTTAAAGTGTGGATTTACCGTGGTGAAGTCCTTCCATCTAAAAAGAACTAAGGAAGGGGGATTCGCATTATGTTAATGCCTAAACGTGTTAAATATCGTAAGCAACACCGTCAAGATATCAATGGTAAAGCTAAAGGTGGTACTACAGTCGCTTTTGGTGAGTTCGGCCTACAAGCTGTTGAACCAGCTCGTATCACAAGCCGTCAAATTGAAGCTGCTCGTATTGCTATGACTCGTTACATGAAACGTACGGGTAAAGTTTGGATCAAAATCTTCCCTGACCATCCTTACACAGCTAAACCATTGGAAGTACGAATGGGTTCTGGTAAAGGTGCTCCTGAAGGTTGGGTAGCCAACACTAAATCCGGTAAGATCATGTTTGAAATTGCAGGTGTATCTGAAGAGGTTGCTCGTGAAGCACTTCGTCTTGCAGCTCACAAACTACCGAACAAAACGAAGTTCGTAAAACGCGAAGATATTGGTGGTGAGATCAATGAAGGCTAATGAAATCAGAGAACTAACCACTGCCGAAATTGAACAAAAAGTTAAGTCTCTTAAAGAAGAGTTATTCAACCTACGTTTCCAACTAGCGACTGGTCAACTTGAAAACACTGCACGTATCCGTCAGGTTCGTAAATCAATCGCTAAAATGAAAACCGTTGTTCGTGAACGCGAACTAGGTGTTAATAATAGATAAAAGAGAGGAGGTTAGCCTCAATGAGTGAACGCAACAACCGTAAGGTTTATACTGGCCGTGTCATCTCTGACAAAATGGATAAAACAATAACTGTTCTTGTTGAAACTTACAAGTTCCACCCGTTATACGGTAAACGTGTTAAGTACTCCAAGAAGTTCAAGACTCATGACGAACAAAACCAAGCGAAAACAGGTGACGTAGTTCGCATCATGGAAACTCGTCCACTTTCAGCTACTAAACGTTTCCGTCTGGTAGAAATCGTTGAAGAAGCAGTTATTATCTAAATAAAGTTCGCTCGGAACACATTCCGAAGGGAGGTTACAACGATATGATCCAACAAGAAAGTCGTTTAAAAGTTGCTGACAACTCTGGCGCTCGTGAGGTTCAAGCTATCAAAGTACTTGGTGGTTCTGGCCGTAAGACAGCTAATATTGGTGATGTAATTGTTTGTACAGTAAAACAAGCAACACCAGGTGGCGTTGTCAAAAAAGGTGAAGTAGTACGTGCGGTAATCGTACGTTCTAAGAGCGGTGTTCGTCGTAAAGACGGTTCTTACATCCGTTTCGACGAAAATGCTGCTGTTATCATTAAAGACGATAAAGGTCCACGTGGTACTCGTATCTTTGGACCGGTTGCTCGTGAACTACGCGATCAGAAATTCATGAAGATCGTTTCTCTAGCACCAGAAGTACTATAAAGTACTACGGAATCGAAACATTTGCCTTGTAAGGAGGTGCCACAAGCATGCACGTAAAAAAAGGTGATAAAGTCATGGTGATCACTGGTAAGGATAAAGGAAAGCAAGGTACGATTCTTGAAGCCTTCCCTAAGAAAGAGCGTGTCCTAGTAGAAGGAGTTAATGTTGTTAAAAAACATGCAAAACCTTCTCAGGATAACCCTCAAGGCGGGATCCTTAACCACGAAGCACCTATTCATGTTTCTAATGTAATGCCGATCGATCCGAAAACGAACGAACCTACACGCGTTGGCTACGAGGTTCGTGACGGTAAGAAAGTTCGTATCGCTAAAAAATCCGGTGAACCTTTAGATAAATAAACTATCTGTGAAAGGAGGGCTACTTGATGAACGAACTGAAGCAAAAGTATACGAATGAAATTGTTTCTTCTCTAATGAACAAATTCGAATACGAATCAATCATGCAAGTACCAAAACTTGACAAAATCGTCATCAACATGGGTATCGGTGATGCTGTTCAAAACGCGAAAGCATTAGACGATGCAGTTGAAGAACTACAACAAATCACTGGTCAAAAACCATTGATTACTAAAGCTAAAAAATCAATCGCAGGTTTCCGCCTACGTGAAGGTATGCCAATTGGTGCGAAGGTAACACTACGCGGCGAGCGTATGTACCAGTTCCTTCAGAAACTAATTGCTGTTTCCCTACCACGTGTACGTGACTTCCGTGGTATCTCTAACAAAGCCTTCGATGGTCGCGGTAACTACACTCTTGGCGTTAAAGAACAATTGATCTTCCCTGAGATCAACTATGATAACGTAAATAAAGTACGCGGAATGGACATCGTTCTTGTTACATCTGCAAACACAGATGAAGAAGCTAACGAATTGCTTACTCAAATGGGCATGCCTTTCCAAAAATAAGCTCGTTGAGCTTTAAAAGGAGGTAAAAACGTGGCTAAAAAATCAATGATCGCGAAACAACAGAGACCTCAAAAGTACAAAGTACGTGAATACACTCGTTGTGAACGTTGCGGACGTCCACACTCTGTAATGCGTCACTTCAAACTTTGCCGTATCTGTTTCCGTGAACTTGCATATAAAGGTCAAATTCCTGGTGTCAAAAAAGCAAGCTGGTAAACCCCAATGAGGGAAGGAGGTAATAGGAAATGGTCATGACAGATCCAATCGCAGATTTGCTAACTCGTATCCGTAACGCAAACATGGTACGTCACGAGAAACTAGAAGTACCTGCTTCTAAGCTTAAGAAAGAAGTTGCTGATATTCTTAAACGTGAAGGTTTCGTACGCGATTACGAATTCATCGAAGACGATAAACAAGGAATCCTACGCATCTTCCTTAAATACGGTGCGAATAACGAGCGTGTTATTACAGGAATCAAACGTATCAGTAAACCTGGTCTACGTGTTTATGCTAAATCCGATGAAGTTCCACGCGTTCTTAACGGTTTAGGTGTAGCAGTTGTTTCTACTTCTAAAGGTGTTCTAACTGATAAAGAAGCTCGTCAACAGTCAGTAGGCGGCGAAGTACTCGCTTACATCTGGTAATTAATACTGAGACAATAGGAGGTGCAAAGGTATGTCACGTGTCGGACTAAAACAACTTCAGATTCCTGAAGGCGTTGAAATCAAAGTCGACGGTGATCTAGTGACAGTTAAAGGCCCTAAAGGCGAATTAACTCGCACAATTCACCCAGATATGAAAGTAAACATTGAAGAAAACATTCTTACTGTAGAACGTCCTACAGATTCTAAAGCTCACCGCGAGCTACACGGTACTACTCGTAGTAACATCGGCAATATGGTTGAAGGTGTTCACCAAGGATACCAAAAGACTCTTGAAATCGTTGGTGTAGGTTACCGTGCTATGAAACAAGGTGACAAAATCGTCGTAAACGCTGGTTACTCTCACCCTGTTGAGATCGAGAACCGCGAAGGTATCGAAATTGAAGTACCTTCTCAAACTCAAATCATCGTTAAAGGTATCGATAAAGAGCTTGTAGGTGCAGTAGCAGCTAACATCCGCTCTATCCGTACTCCTGAACCTTACAAAGGTAAAGGTATTCGTTACCAAGGCGAATTTGTTCGTCGTAAAGAAGGTAAGTCTGCTAAATAAGGTTCTTAACTGAAGAGAAAGGAGTGACTGTAGATGATCACAAAGGCTGACAAGAATGTCGTACGTAAAAGAAGACATGCACGTGTTCGTAAAAAAGTTACGGGTACTGTAGAACGCCCACGTTTGAACATCTTCCGTTCTAACAAACACATCTATGCACAGCTAATTGATGATGTTAACGGCGTAACTGTAGCTAGCGCTTCTACTGTTGACAATGAGTTCAACCTTGAACAAACTGGAAATACAGAAGCTGCTGCTAAAGTCGGTGAACTAGTTGCTAAACGCGCACTAGAAAAAGGATATGAAGCTGTAGTCTTTGACCGCGGTGGTTATCTTTATCATGGTCGCGTGCAAGCTCTAGCTGACTCCGCTCGTGAAACTGGACTTAAATTTTAATAGAAAAAGGAGGGACACACATGCGTGCAACAATTGATCCAAATAAATTAGATCTTGAAGAACGCGTTGTAACTGTCAACCGTGTAGCTAAGGTTGTTAAAGGTGGACGTCGTTTCCGCTTCGCTGCATTGGTTGTTGTTGGAGACAAAAATGGCCACGTTGGTTTCGGTACTGGTAAAGCACAAGAGGTACCTGAAGCAATCCGTAAAGCTATTGAAGATGCTAAGAAAAACCTAATTGCAGTACCAACAGTAGGTACTACGATCCCTCACCAAATCAACGGACGCTTTGGTGCAGGAAACATTCTTCTTAAACCTGCTAACGAAGGTACAGGAGTTATCGCAGGTGGACCAGTACGTGCGGTACTTGAACTTGCAGGTGTAGGCGATATTCTATCTAAATCCCTAGGTTCAAACACACCAATCAACATGGTACGTGCAACACTAAACGGACTAGACGAGTTGAAACGCGCTGAAGACGTAGCAAAACTTCGTGGCAAGTCTGTAGAAGAACTGTTAGGATAAGGAGGGAAATCAGATGGCTAAAAAGTTAGAAATTACCCTCACGCGCAGTGTTATTGGCAGACCTGAAGGTCAACGTCAAACTGTTAAGGCTCTTGGTCTTAGCAAGATTCGCCAAACAGTTGTGCATGAAGATACTCCAGCTATCCGTGGCATGGCAGACAAAGTGTCTCACCTAGTAACGGTACAAGAAGCAGAATAATTTTACTTTATGTAAAGAGGAGGTGCTCTCATGAAACTTCACGAACTTAAACCAGCAGAAGGTTCTCGTAAGACACGTAATCGTGTAGGTCGTGGTATGGCAACAGGTAACGGTAAAACATCTGGTCGTGGCCATAAAGGTCAAAAGGCTCGTTCCGGCGGCGGTACTCGTCCAGGATTCGAAGGTGGCCAAATGCCTCTATTCCAACGTCTACCAAAACGTGGCTTCACGAACATTCACGGCAAAGAGTACGCGATCGTTAATCTTGATACTCTTAACCGTTTTGAAGATGGTACAGAAGTTACACCTGAGCTTTTACTTGAAACAGGCGTAGTTAGTAAACTTAAGTCCGGTATTAAGGTCCTAGGTAAAGGTAACGTAGAGAAGAAACTTACTGTGAAAGCTCATAAGTTCTCTGCTTCAGCTAAAGAAGCAATTGAAGCAGCGGGCGGTCAAACAGAGGTGATCTAATGTTCCAGACAATCTCCAATTTTATGCGCGTGGGTGATATACGGCGCAAAATCTTTTTCACGCTAATTATGTTAGTCATCTTTCGTCTTGGAACATTTATCCCTGTTCCGTTCACAGACAGAGATGCAATTAACTTCATGAACGAGAACAACGTGTTTGGATTCTTGAATACTTTTGGAGGCGGAGCTTTACAGCAATTCTCCATTTTCGCAATGGGAATCATGCCATATATCACTGCCTCCATCATTATGCAATTGCTTCAAATGGATGTTGTTCCTAAATTCACTGAGTTAAAGAAACAAGGTGAAGTAGGTCGACGTAAACTAGCTCAATATACACGTTACGGAACGGTTGTTCTTGCGTTTATTCAAGCGATTGGGATGTCAATTGGTTTCAATGCGATGACTGGCGGTCAGTTAATATCGAACCCAGGTATCGGGAAATATCTTGTCATCGCGCTTGTTTTAACAAGTGGAACAGCTTTTCTCATGTGGCTTGGAGAGCAAATTACAGCCCACGGCGTAGGAAATGGGATATCCATTCTTATCTTCGCTGGTATTGCTGCGGCAATCCCAAGTGGGGTTAATCAGATTTATGTACAGTATCTTCAGGATGCTGGGGATCAACTATTCCTGAACATTGTTATCGTAGCGCTAATTGCACTTGTTGTATTGGCAATCATTGTGGGTGTTATCTTCATCCAACAAGCACTGCGTAAGATTCCGGTTCAATATGCGAAACGGTTAGTTAACCGTTCACCTGTTGGTGGACACTCTACCCATTTACCTATTAAGGTAAACGCAGCCGGAGTTATCCCAGTTATCTTTGCCATTTCATTCATCATTGCGCCCCGCACTATTGCTGGATTCTTTGGTGATAATGAAATAGCGAATACGATTGAATGGGTATTTAATTACGAGGAACCAGTTGGAATGCTAATCTACGTTGCGTTGATTATCGCATTCACGTACTTCTACACATTTGTTCAAGTTAATCCTGAACAAATGGCTGAGAATCTGAAGAAACAAGGTGGATATATTCCTGGTATTCGTCCAGGTAAAAATACCGAAACTTATTTGACACGAGTTATGTACCGTTTAACATTTGTAGGTTCAATCTTCTTAGCTGTGATTGCTGTATTGCCAATCCTTTTAGGAACATTAGCGAACTTACCTCAAAGTGTACAAATTGGTGGTACTAGTCTGTTAATCGTAGTAGGGGTAGCCCTTGAAACGATGAAGCAGCTAGAAAGTCAATTAGTGAAACGTCACTATAAAGGCTTTATCAAATAAATTGATGGTTTTCCATTGATAAATGAGAGCGAGGGGAACGCATTGAACCTTATTTTAATGGGACCACCTGGAGCTGGCAAAGGCACACAGGCGGAGAAGATCGTTGAAAAATACGGAATCCCTCATATCTCAACTGGAGATATGTTCCGCTCTGCGATTAAAGAAGGAACAGAGCTTGGTAAAGAAGCTAAATCTTATATGGACAATGGCGAGTTGGTTCCTGATGAAGTAACTATCGGTATTGTTCGTGAGCGACTAGCTAAAGATGATGCAAGTAATGGATTTTTACTTGATGGCTTCCCAAGAACGATTGCTCAAGCAGAAGCGCTTGAAAACCTCTTGGCTGATTTGAACTCTTCCATCGATCACGTTATTCGTATTGATGTAGATACAGAGCAACTCGTTGAGCGCTTGACAGGTCGCCGTGTTTGCCCTACGTGTGGAGCTACGTACCATGTAACGTACAACCCTCCTAAAGTAGAAGGCATCTGCGACAATGATGGCACCGAACTAATTCAACGTGACGATGACAAACCGGAGACGGTTCGTAAACGTCTAGATGTGAATTTACAAAATGCTCAACCGTTGTTGGATTTCTATCAGGATAAAGGTTATCTTGTTAGCATTAATGGCGACCAAGATATCAATCAAGTATTCCATGATATCGATGAGAAACTTGGAGGCTTGAAGTAATGATTATTACGAAAACACCACGAGAAATTGAAATTATGCGTCATGCCGGCAAGATTGTCGCTCTGACGCACCAGGAATTGCAAAAGCATATCGTACCTGGTATTACGACCAATCAACTGGATGAGATAGCAGATAAATTCATCCGCAGTAAGGATGCAATTCCTTCGTTTAAAGGTTATAATGGGTTCCGTGGTAGTATTTGTACTTCAGTCAATGAAGAGTTAGTTCACGGTATACCTGGTGATCGTAAGCTTGAAGAAGGCGACATTATCTCTATTGATATTGGAGCTAAGTATAAAGGCTATCACGGAGACTCCGCTTGGACGTATCCGGTAGGGAAGATTGATGAAGAAACGCAGCGTCTACTTGATGTAACTGAACAGTGCTTATTCGAAGGACTAAAGGAAGCTAAAGCAAACGTGCGTCTTTCAAACATCTCTCATGCGATTCAATCATACGTGGAACCACAAGGGTTCACGATTGTTAGAGAATATGTTGGTCACGGAGTAGGGCAGGAACTTCACGAAGATCCACAAATCCCACACTTCGGTCCTCCAAATAAAGGTCCAAGATTAAAACCAGGAATGGTTTTAGCAATCGAACCAATGGTCAATGCTGGAGAGAGATACGTTCAAACTCTTGCAGATGATTGGACGGTTGTTACAGAAGATGGTAAAATGTGTGCGCACTTTGAGCATACTATTGTTATCACTGAAGAAGGTTATGAGATTTTAACTAAAGCCTAAGTGAAGGTGATCGTTGTTGAGCGAAACTGAGTCGAGTCCACGAATAGGTCAGCTTGTTCGTATCATGCAAGGTCGAGAAATTGACCAATATATGATTGTCATTGACATCGTGGACGATCGATTTGTGCTTTTAGCCGATGGTGAGAAGCGTAAATATGATCGACCAAAGAAGAAAAATGTCCAACACATTAGATTCTTTGATTATATTTCTCCGGAAGTCCAAAACAGCCTTCTAGAAACTGGTCGCGTTACAAACGGCAAACTACGTTTTGCCTTATCAAAATTTATGAATGAAGAAGTGACTGATTTGAAGAAGGGAGATCAACTCTGATGGCGAAAGACGATGTAATTGAAGTAGAAGGTACAATCGTTGAAACGTTACCGAATGCTATGTTTAAAGTAGAACTAGAAAACGGCCATACCGTTCTAGCTCACGTTTCTGGTAAGATTCGCATGCACTTTATTCGCATCCTGCCAGGTGACAAAGTAACGGTTGAACTTTCTCCTTATGATTTAAGTAGAGGACGTATTACCTACCGCTACAAGTAGCGAAATGCTCCGATCTAAAAGGAGGTATGGATGATGAAGGTAAGACCATCTGTAAAACCAATGTGCGAAAAATGCAAGGTTATCCGTCGTAAAGGTAAAGTAATGGTAATCTGCTCCAACCCTAAACACAAACAAAAACAAGGATAATACTGAAGGAGGTGCGATGCTGAATGGCACGTGTTGCAGGTATTGATATTCCACGTGATAAGCGTGTTGTCATTTCATTAACTTATGTTTATGGCATTGGTCATACAACAGCAGAGCAAATCGTCGAAGAAGCCGGCGTTTCTGCAAACACTCGTGTTCGTGATCTAACTGAAGACGAACTAGGAAAAATTCGTAAGGCTGTTGAGAATTACACGGTAGAAGGTGACCTTCGTCGTGAGCAATCTCTTAACATTAAACGTCTAATTGAAATCGGTTCTTACCGTGGTGTTCGCCACCGTCGTGGTCTTCCACTACGTGGTCAAAAGACGAAAAACAACTCTCGTACACGTAAAGGTCCACGTCGTACGGTTGCAAATAAACGTAAATAATAAGTAAAGGAGGTAAGTTGCTACTATGGCTCGTAAAACAAACACTCGTAAACGTCGTGTGAAAAAGAATATTGACACGGGTATTGCTCATATCCGTTCAACATTCAACAACACGATTGTATCTATCACTGATGTTCAAGGTAACCTAATTAGCTGGAGCAGTGCAGGTGCGCTTGGTTTCAGAGGCTCTCGTAAGTCTACGCCATTCGCAGCGCAAATGGCTGCAGAGGCTGCTGCTAAGAATTCTATGGAACACGGCATGCGTGTTTTAGAGGTTACAGTTAAAGGTCCTGGTGCTGGTCGTGAAGCTGCCATTCGTGCGTTGCAAGCTACTGGACTAGAAGTAACAGCAATTAGCGATGTTACACCAGTTCCTCACAACGGTTGCCGCCCACCAAAACGTCGTCGCGTGTAATTTACCTGTATAGAATTTGTCACCCTGTCTATAATGGGTTATGATAGCTAAATAGCTTCGAAAGAGACAATGAATTTAGGTAAAATTGAGTCTATAACAATAAGACTGCCTACCTGAGGAATTTCGGTTAGACATTTTCGTCTAACCGGGGTTTCGACGTTTTGAAGGAGGGGTTAATTAATGATCGAAATTGAAAAGCCAAAAATTGAAACGGTTGAGATCAGCGATGACGCTAAGTTCGGTAAAATCGTCGTCGAACCGCTTGAACGTGGGTATGGTACTACACTTGGAAACTCCTTGCGTCGTATCCTATTATCCTCACTACCTGGCGCTGCTGTAACATCCCTTCAAATTGATGGAGTTCTACACGAGTTCTCTACTGTTGATGGCGTTGTTGAAGACGTAACAACAATCATTCTTAACCTGAAGAAATTAGCTCTGAAGATTTATTCTGACGAAACTAAAACTCTTGAGGTAGATGTTCAAGGAGAAGGTACTGTTACAGCAGGTGATATTACGCATGATAGTGATGTGGAAATCTTAAACCCTGATCTTCACATCGCAACACTTCAGAAGAACGCTAGTTTCCGCGCTAAAATTACAGCTGAACGTGGTCGCGGATACCGCCCAGCTGATGCAAACAAATCCGATGATATGCCAATTGGCGTCATCCCAGTTGACTCTATCTTCACACCTATCGAGCGTGTTACCTACCAAGTAGAGAACACTCGCGTAGGTCAAGTTACGAATTTTGATAAGCTAACGTTAGATGTATGGACTGACGGTAGCATTCGACCAGAAGAAGCTGTTTCTTTAGGTGCTAAGATTTATATGGAGCACCTGAATATCTTTGTTGGACTGACTGATGAAGCGCAAAACGCTGAAATCATGGTAGAAAAAGAAGAAGATCAAAAAGAAAAAGTTCTTGAAATGACTATTGAAGAACTTGACTTATCTGTTCGCTCTTACAATTGCCTCAAGCGTGCTGGGATCAACACGGTTCAAGAACTAGCTCAGAAGTCTGAAGAAGACATGATGAAAGTTCGTAACCTTGGTCGCAAATCCCTTGAGGAAGTGAAGCACAAGCTTAACGAATTAGGCTTAGGTTTACGCAAAGACGATTAGATATACAATCATGATACTCTGTAAGGGAGGGAATTGACATGGCTCGTAAGTTAGGTCGTACAACAGACAAGCGTATGGCTCTTCTTCGCAACCTTGCTACTGATCTTATCATTCACGAACGTATTGAAACGACAGAAGCAAAAGCGAAAGACCTTCGCTCCGTAGTTGAGAAAATGATTACGTTAGGCAAACGCGGTGATCTTCATGCTCGTCGCCAAGCTGAAGCGTTCCTATACAAAGCAAATGCTGATGAAGATGGAGAACAAACTGCACTTCAAAAGCTATTTGCAGATGTCGCTCCACGTTACGAAGACCGCCAAGGTGGCTACACTCGTATCCTAAAACTTGGTGAACGTAAAGGTGACGGTGCGAAAACAGTAATCATCGAACTTGTATAATGTAGAAAGAAAGGGCAGGAGGTTTTCCAGCCCTTTTTTTATGCTTTCAGCCGCTCCGCTGGAAGGGTATGGCTGGTTGAGGAGGTAAGAAATGAAGCAAAGTTATCTGAAGCTAGATCATGTTTCATTTAGATATAGAGAAGAGCAGCCGAACGTCCTAAAGAATGTAAACATCGAAATCTATCCAAATGAATGGGTAGCCATCATCGGTCACAATGGCTCTGGGAAGTCCACCATTGCGAAATTGATGAATGGACTGTTGTATCCGACTGAAGGGAACGTCGTAGTCGATGGGTTATCCATATCTGACGAGACCGTTTGGGAAATTCGTAAACGAGTCGGAATGGTATTTCAGAATCCTGATAACCAGTTTGTCGGTACAACTGTCAAGGATGACGTGGCGTTTGGGCTTGAGAATCAAGGTGTACCAAGAGATGAGATGGTCAAACGGATACACGAAAGTCTATCCGCTGTTGACATGTTGGAATACGAAGAGCATGAACCTCACCGCCTGTCAGGTGGCCAGAAGCAGCGCGTTGCGATTGCGAGCGTGTTAGCTGTACAGCCAGACGTTATTCTATTAGATGAGGCTACAGCAATGCTTGATCCTAAAGGAAGACGTTCCATTATGCATACGGTTCAAGAAGTACGAGAACAACGTGAAGCGTCTATTGTAACCATCACGCATGATCTTAATGAAGTTGCGATGGCAGACCGGGTTATTGTCATGAATAAAGGACAAGTATGGTTTGAGGGGACCCCTCGAGACGTATTCCAAAAACAAGACGGTCTCCGTGAGATAGGGTTAGATATCCCGTTCGTGGCGAAACTGACACAACACCTTACTGAGCAAGGTGTAGAGGTTGAACGGCAGCCGTTGGACCATGAGGAGTTGATTCAGCAGCTATGGAAATAACGTTTAAACAAGTGGGCTATGTGTATCAACCCAATACACCGTTTGAATATACAGCGCTGCAGAACTTGTCATTCACCATACCATCTGGTTCATTTGTGGCTGTTATTGGCCATACAGGTTCAGGGAAGTCGACAATGCTTCAGCATTTAAATGGACTCGTTACACCAACGAGTGGTTCTGTTTCAATTGGTGAATTTACGCTAGCCTCCAATACAAAGACAAAGAACCTTAAAGCGTTGCGTGAACGTGTAGGTGTGGTCTTTCAATATCCTGAGCACCAACTATTCGAGGAAACCATCCAGAAAGATATTGCGTTTGGGCCTCAGAACTTCGGTGTGCCAGCTGAGGAGATTGAAAGACGAATCCAACATTCTATGGAAGCAGTAGGATTGTCAGAAGACATGAAAGACCGTTCTCCATTCGAATTAAGTGGAGGGCAAATGAGACGAGTCGCAATTGCAGGTGTTCTAGCTATGGATCCAAGCGTACTTGTGTTGGATGAACCAACAGCTGGTCTTGACCCACAAGGGCAACGTGAAGTGATGGACATGTTCTCAAGCTTGCACCATGAGAAGAAACTAACGACCGTTCTTGTTACACATAGCATGGAAGATGCGTTAAAATACGCCGATTATGTGATTGCACTTGACCAAGGTTCGCTTTACATGCAAGGTACACCTGATGAAGTGTTTCAGCAGAAGGAGGCCCTAAATCGTGTGGGGCTCGATGTACCGGAGGTTTATGACTTTCTAGATGCTGTTAAGAAGCAACTAGGGTGGACAATCCCATATGAGAACCAAACCCTCGAGCAGCTGTCTCACCAGCTTGCAGAGAAGTATAAGGGAGGGGAGCGTTCATGAACGGATCAATGGTCATTGGACAATATGTACCAGGAGACTCTATCGTCCACCGATTAGACCCTCGAGCGAAGCTTGCGACCATCTTCTTTTTCGTAATTGTTGTATTCTTCGCGAATTCTGTATGGAGTTATGGAATTTTAACGTTGTTTGCATTGGTAAGTGCGGGTGTAACACAGATTAGGCCTGGGTTTATTATCAAAGGCTTGAAGCCAGTATGGTTTTTAGTCGTCTTTACGTTTTTACTTCACTTATTTGTGACTCGTGAAGGGGAAGTCCTCTTTACTGTCTTATCCTTTCCCATTTATAAAGAAGCTGTGATACAAGGGTTAGCAATATCCCTACGGTTCTTCTTGCTTATATTGATTACATCCTTGTTGACTTTAACGACAACTCCAATTGCCATAACAGATGCAATTGAAGAGCTGTTACACCCGCTTAAGAAGATTCGGTTCCCTGTACATGAGCTTGCACTCATGATGTCGATTTCCCTTCGTTTTATTCCAACGCTTATGCAAGAAACGGAGAAGATCTCGAAGGCACAAGCATCAAGAGGGGTAGACTTCCGTACTGGGCCGATTAAAGACCGTCTAAAGGCGATCATCCCGTTACTAGTCCCATTGTTTGTCAGTGCGTTCAAACGCGCTGAGGAGCTTGCTATGGCAATGGAGGCTCGTGGTTATCAAGGCGGTGAAGGTCGTACTAAGATCAGGGAACTAGTTTTTCAAAAAAGAGACTACGCAACCTTTCTTCTATTTGTTATTATGGTTGTTGGCGTTTTTGTAACAAGAAGCTGAGGTGGATAAGTTGGAACGAGTCATCTGTGTTATAAGCTATGATGGGACTCAGTTCTCTGGGTACCAAGTGCAGCCGAACGGTCGAACTGTCCAGGAAGATGTCGAGAACGCCTTGCAGAAGATGCACAAAGGTAAGTTTATTCGCATTACAGCCTCTGGTCGTACCGACGCGGGGGTTCATGCTAAGGGGCAGGTCATCCATTTCGACTCACCGCTTGTCATCCCTGAAGAAAACTGGAAGAAGGCGTTACAGACGTTGCTACCAAAAGACATACGAATTGTGGATGTTCAGAAGACTACGGAAGACTTTCATGCTCGCTATGGAACGAAACGAAAGGAATACCGATATCGCATTCTAAATTCGGTAGACCCAGATGTATTTAAACGAAATTACACGTTCCATGTCCCAGACAAGTTAGATCTTCAAGCGATGAACGAAGCATGTACGTATTTTGAGGGAACGCATGATTTTACGTCATTCAGTTCTGCCAAATCAGATGTGAAAGGCGACAAGGTTCGTACGATTTACGAGGCTTATTGTTATGTTGACGGAGATGAGATTATCTTCTCTGTAACAGGGAATGGGTTTCTTTATAATATGGTACGAATTCTCGTTGGCACGCTGCTTGAGGTAGGCAAGGGAAGGAAGACACCAGCTACCATCCAAGAAATCTTTGAAATGAATGATCGCAGCCAAGCTGGCAAAACCGCGCCACCACAAGGTTTATATTTATGGGATGTTGACTATAATGAGAAACAACGCTCCCAGGTGTAACATTTTCTTGACAGAACTTGTGGGATTGTTATAATATGATTTATGGCATTTTATTTCTAATCCACATAGTTAGCCCCGGAAACTAATTATGTATTGCGAATAAAATTTACGTTTAGATTTTGTGAGAAAATCCATTCAGGAGGGAAACCAACTATGTCCATGCGCACAACTTTTATGGCAAACGAAAGCAACGTTGAACGCAAATGGTATGTTGTAGACGCTGAAGGCCAAACACTAGGTCGTCTTGCTACTGAAGTAGCAACAATCCTTCGCGGTAAAAACAAACCAACTTATACTCCGCATATTGATACTGGTGATCACGTTATCATCATTAATGCGAGCAAGATCGAACTTACAGGTAAGAAACTTAACGACAAAATGTACTACTGGCACTCTAACCACCCAGGTGGTTTGAAATCTCGTCGTGCGATTGAAATGCGCGAGAAGCACTCTGACCAAATGCTAGAGCGTGCGGTTAAAGGTATGCTTCCTCACGGTAAACTAGGTCGTCAAATGGGCAAGAAGCTTCACGTATTCGCTGGAGCTGAGCACAACCACCAAGCACAAAAACCAGAAGTTTACGAACTTCGCGGCTAATTAATAAAGGAGGTAAACAAAGTGGCACAAGTACAATACAACGGTACAGGACGTCGTAAAACGTCTACAGCTCGTGTACGTCTAGTTCCTGGTACTGGTAAAGTAACAGTTAACAAAGTTGACGCTGAACAGTATTTCCCATATGAAACACTACGTGTGATTCTAAAGCAACCTTTAGCAATCACTGAAACTGAAGGTAACTACGATGTACTAGTAAACGTACATGGTGGCGGCTTCACTGGTCAAGCTGGCGCGATTCGTCACGGTATCGCTCGCGCTCTTCTAGAAGCTGATCCTGAATACCGCACTCCGCTTAAGCGTGCTGGTCTTCTAACACGTGATGCTCGTGCGAAAGAGCGTAAGAAATACGGTCTTAAGAAAGCACGTCGTGCACCACAGTTCTCTAAACGTTAAGTTTGGATTACGACAAACCCTTGGGTATTTTACCCGAGGGTTTTTTTTTATGCAGAAAAAACGTTGGTAAAAGTGGAGTTCATCACCTCGCATGGTTGGTCGCGACTATGAAACACTAAGCGACAAAGGAGGTGGGGGGATGTCAGTCATATATTTAAATGAGAGAAGGCTGAACAATCAACTCCAATTTGAACGCAGTCTGTTAAAAGAACTTACCCTTGAAGAAGTACAACGAGATTCAGAAAAACGGTTTAAGCGCTATTTCCCCTCCTATACGGTATACACATCTGCTATACGAGAAGAAGCGATTGAACAAGCGATTGAAGCTTTTCTGCTCGGAGCAGAAGGATCAGAGAAAGTAGAAGAGGGCTTAGCTAATGAAGAGATAACAAATGGCTATCTTCCTGAACTACGACGTCTGTCCTTCGAGTTCTTTGATTATATGGACTATTGGAATGAAGCAACAGGAGCGAATGTGTGGCATTTCAATCGAGCACGTGCCTCAGCAGAACAATTCTTCTTGTATTGGTTTCAGGTTGGTATTGAGAAAGGGATAAGAAGAAGAAAGTTGAAAATGAAATAAGGCTTGTCATAAATCTGAACCTCGTCCCATATATAAAAAGGAGTAGTGGAATATGGGGAGGTAACAAGGATGAGGAAGCCTGTTAAAATAATCAGCTGGTTGCTTGGATTTGTCTTACTTATTGCTCTTCTGTCTTATCCTTTGCCTGTATACAATACATGGCAGACATGGTCGCTGCCATTAACCGGTAAGACCATTGTTTTGGACCCGGGTCATGGTGGTGTGGACGGGGGAGCGGTAGGTTCAGATGAGACGCTTGAGAAAGATATTGCTCTACAGGTTACGAAACAACTGAGAGATTACCTTCAGCAGGCTGGTGCACTCGTCTATCTTACGCGAGAAGAAGACGTAGATTTAGCAGATAAAGAAGTGAAATCCCTCTCTTCTCGAAAGTCCCAAGACATTCGACGACGTGTGGAGTATATTAAGAAGAAAGATCCGGACTTGTATCTTTCGGTTCATCTAAATGCGTTACCATCTTCCAAGTGGTCAGGAGCACAATCCTTTTTCTACCCATCGTCTACGCAGAACGAGCTGCTTGCCAAATCTATTCAACATGAAATTCGTAGAAATTTAGAGAATACAAATCGTGAAGCACTTGCGATTGATCACGTCTATTTACTGAAACATGCGCCTGCTACAGGAGCGCTTGTTGAGATTGGGTTTCTCTCAAATACCCATGAGCGTGATTTACTTAAGACAGAATCGTATCAGAAAAAGGTTGCGTTCTCGATTTATGAGGGCATTCTAAGTTACGTGGTCGATGATGAGAGAACTATCCCAGAAAATTAAGAATCTTCAAGCGTTCTATTGCCAGCCCAACCAGTTATGTATGTTATACTGCATACAGACACAAAGATAAGGGTTGGTGATCGATACATGGTAACAAAGGAACAAGTCTTAGAACTACTTTATCCGTTAAAGGATCCATTTTTACATAGAACGTTTCAGGAACTTGATGCTATTGCCGAAGTGAAGGTGAAGGAAGAGAAAGACCATGTTAGTGTAAAGGTGTTAATTAGTCAGACGAATACAGGGGAACAAATGCAGCTTCAACAAGAAATTGTGAACATGCTTAAAGGGGCAGGTGTGGCCACAGTAGGGCTGCGATTTGACCAGCTACCTGAAGAAACCGTTCAACAGTTTCAAACGCAACAAGGACAAGGTAGTGACTCGTTATTAGACCGTGTAGAAGATACGACTTTCATTGCGATTGCGTCTGGTAAAGGTGGGGTCGGCAAGTCGACGGCCACAGTAAATATTGCAACAGCACTTGCTCGCCTTGGGAAGCGAGTTGGAATTCTGGATGCGGATATATACGGATTTAGTGTACCGGACATGATGGGGATTGAAGAGCGTCCTGTTGTTCGCGGGGAGCGCATTATTCCAGTAGAACGCTTCGGGGTTAAGGTCATTTCTATGGGGTTCTTTGTGGAAGATAACTCCCCAATTATTTGGAGAGGGCCTATGCTTGGCAAGATGCTCACAAGCTTCTTCAAAGAGGTTGAGTGGGGAGACCTTGACTATCTCTTGCTAGATTTACCACCAGGTACTGGAGATGTTGCACTTGACCTTCATTCCATGCTCCCTTCTTGTAAGGAAATTATCGTGACCACGCCTCATCCGACTGCTGCATTTGTAGCGGCTCGTGCAGGGCAAATGGCTATTAAAACAGAGCATGAAATTCTTGGGGTAGTCGAGAACATGGCTTACTTTGAGAGCAAGGTGACAGGTGAGAAGGAATACGTATTCGGAAGAGGGGGAGCGGATAAGCTAGCTGAACAGTTACAAACCTCCGTTCTTGGACGTATTCCATTGCAACAACCATACGAAGAAGAAGATTTATTCGCACCAGGTGTCTACCAGGCTGATCATCCTACGGGAGTGGTGTTTAGAAATATCGCAGCGAAGGTGATTTCTGAGTTAGAATAAAGAGAAGCCCCGATTTCATATTGAAATCGGGGCTTTCTTTATGAACCGCCACTACTTCCTGAACCTTGACCACCTGATCCACTTCCTGTAGAACCTTGGCCACTTTGACTTTCTTGACCAGATGAGCCATCTCCTCCGCCGCCAGAACTGCTACTCATTTCTTTAGCTGCTTGAAGGATGATGTTACTCATTTCTTCTTTGAACTTAGGTGTGTTCATCGTTTCAGTAATGGTTTTCTCCAGGTGTTCTCTAAATTTTTGGCTGGTTAACACTGACTGTGTCTGTTGTTCCATCTCTGGATTTTGCAGAATTTCAATCATGCTTTTCTGGTAAGAAGCATCACTCATTAAGTCTTTCATGATTTGTTTTTGTTGTTCCTGTATTGATTTTGCGAATTGATTTGAATTCTCTGGAGTCTTGAAGAACTCCTTCCAGAACTCTTTTCCTTTATCGGAGGTTACCGTTTCTTCCACGGCTTTTGTCACATCATCTGAATTCAATACGACTTGTTCTTTTAACTTCTCATCTGAAAGGACCTCGATGATGGCCTTTTTTCCATCATCTGTTTTCAGTATATCGACTACCATTTTCTTTGTAGTATCGTAACTGGATTGTTCACTGCCGGAAGAAGAATTTCCTCCGTTACAAGCGGATAAGAAGAATGCGATGGATATGATTGAGATGAACTTCAGTGTCTTAAGCACGATGTTCGCTCCTTTCTTCCTACGCTTTTACTGTTAATATGGGGGTTTTAAGTCGAAAATATGCGGAGGTGTTCCCGCAAAAACAAGGACTTCATGATAAAATACGTATAAACTACATGTTTATGGTAAAAGGGATTAGGGGGATGTCACGTGACAAGTCAGAAGTGGGTTCGATTATTTATTAGGACACTAGCCTTAGGGGCAATTAGTACGTTGTTGGTTAGCTTCTTTGTTAAGAGTGGTACATATGTAGAAGAGGCGTTTCAACCATTTGATGCCTTAGAGTTAATTGGTTTATTAATATGGTTTAGTGGCTTAGGTTTCATCTTTAGTGTCATAAGCCAAATGGGTTTCTTCGCTTATTTAACCATTAATCAATTTGGAAAGAGCTTGTTTCGTTCCACATGGAAGAGTGTGCAAGTGATTATTATCTTATTTACGTTATTTGATTTAGTCTACTTTCGATATCGAGCAGGAGATGATGGATCGATTTGGTCATATATGATTATGCCTGTTGCGCTTCTTCTTTATGCACTTGCTGTAGCATACGTGAAGAAGCAAGAAACAAACGGCCAGGCTTTCATACCTGCGGTGTTGTTTATGTTTACAATTACGACGGTCGAATGGGTACCTGCTTTAAGAGCAGACGACGGGGATTGGTTATGGTTGATGCTTATTCCGTTATTGGTATGTAACACGTATCAATTAATAAGACTCCATCGAATCAATCAGGAAGTGAAAGAAGAACAATCCCATAAAGAATACGTATAGAAAAACGCAAGCGTCTAAAGAGGCGCTTGCGTTTTTTAATCGATCCGTTTTGATTGAGCCTCTGCTTTTGAGACGAGCTCTGAAATTGTGGCAAATGTATAACCCTTGTTCTTTAAGCCGGGTAGGATTGTGCGTAGAGCTTCTTCTGTTTGTTTAACAGAGTCTGAAGCATGAAGTACAATGATGTCTCCGCCTTTTGTATCCTTCATTACGTGATCAACAATCTTCTGAGTGCCAGGGTTTCGCCAGTCTTCTGGATTCACACTCCATTGAACCACTTGATAGCCAAGCTGCTCAGCGAGCTTTAAGACATCGTCGTTAAATTTCCCGCTTGGAGGACGGAGATATTCAATGTCCGTTAATCCAATCTTATCAAACACACCTTTTGCATAGAGGAGGTCTTTCTTTACTTGGGCTGGTTCTTGGTCGATATAACTCTTATATCGATATCCCATCATGCCGATTTCATGTTGGTCTTCTTGGATTGCCTGTAGAATTTCAGGGTGACGCTCAGCCCACTCCCCGCTTACAAAGAATGTAGCCTTTGCGTCATGTTTCTTCAATGTTTCAAGAATAGGGAAAACCTCTTCTTGCCCCCAGCTAATATTGAAAGTAAGAGAAACTTCATCTTCATTTTCCCCACTGCTTACTAAAGCTCGTGGCCCCTTATCAGTCGAAAATACAGAAAATGCGCTGTCTTTTTCTGCCCATACAAAGATTGCAGAAAAGAGTGCAGCCACCACTATGACACTCCATCGCTTCCACTTATTCAATTTCAAACTATAAAAGTGTGACACAATTCCCCCTCCTAGACGTGGACTTGCTTTATTGTATGAGACGCTCTGTCCAATCATGACAAGCATTCACGACATAGAATTGGATAGAATTGGGCAGAATGAAGTGTAGTAGTTATGGAGGTGTTGCTATGTTAGGGTTCATGCTCAACGACTATGAAAGAAGAGAAATGGCTTATATGTTGAAGCGGGAGATGGAGGAAGTTCTGTTGGATTTAGATGACCAACGGATTGATCACATCGTTAAAGGTGCTATGGAGAAGCGATACAGAATCCTATTTAGGATGTATAAAAGGGTGGCAGATGAGCGGGAATGTCTGAAGTACGTGCCACCTAAATGGAAATATCAATAGACCTTGAATCGTACCGACACTATGATATAGTCAAAGTGAATAGCGTTTCTTACATAAAAAAGGGGATGGGGAAATGGGTAAGAAGGCGATTATTTTTGACTTAGATGGTGTGATTACCGATACAGCTGAGTATCATTACTTGGCATGGAAGCAGTTAGCGGATGACCTTGGTCTTCCCTTCGATAGAAATTCTAACGAACGGTTAAAAGGAATTAGCCGCATGGAATCACTTGAGCTCATCCTTGAAGCAGGGAATAAGGAGCTTGGTCATGATGAGAAGGAGCGGTTGGCTCACAAGAAGAATGAACACTATAAGGAGCTCATTCAGCAAATCACGCCAGATGATTTACTACCTGGTATCGTTTCATTTTTAACTGAATTAAGTGAGGCGGGCTTTAAGATCGGTATGGCTTCTGCAAGCAAGAATGCTCAAGAGGTAGTAAGACGACTAGAAGTGACATCGTTCTTTCATGTGATTGTAGATGCAGCCAGTGTGAAGAAAGGGAAGCCAGACCCTGAGATCTTCTTAACTGCAGCGCAATTACTTGAAGTAGAGCCTAATGCTTGTATTGGAGTTGAGGATGCGCAAGCTGGCGTACAAGCTATAAAGAGCGCAAATATGTTTGCCATCGGTGTTGGAGAAGCCAGACACCTCTCAGAAGCAGACTGGTTAGTAACGAGCACAGAAGAGTTGTCGCTAAAGGCGCTTTCTGAGCATATATGACACTAGAACAAAAACTTCTGCGTTTTGCAGAAGTTTTTTCTTATAAGGTATTGCAAATGCAAAATCCCCGTGATATATTAGTATTCGTTGTCAGCGAGACAGCAAACATTAACAAAAAAACTTAAAAAATCCTGTTGACGATTTTAAGGTTTATATGTTAAGTTATTAGAGTCGCTTTTTCCGGAGACGGAAATCAGCGAAAAAGAAATTTAAAAAGTTGTTGACATCAAAATCGAGAGATGATAAGATGTAAAAGTCGCTTCAAAACGAAGCCGACAAATAAACAACACATTGAACTTTGAAAACTGAACAAACGCCATGTACGTCAATTCAATTTTAATTGATTTTTTAACAAGCTAGTTCAAACACTTTTATGGAGAGTTTGATCCTGGCTCAGGACGAACGCTGGCGGCGTGCCTAATACATGCAAGTCGAGCGCAGGAAGCAACATGATCCCTTCGGGGTGATTGTTGTGGAATGAGCGGCGGACGGGTGAGTAACACGTGGGTAACCTACCCACAAGATCGGGATAACTCCGGGAAACCGGGGCTAATACCGAATAATCCTTTGAACCGCATGGTTCAGAGGTAAAAGACGGTTTC
>NZ_AULI01000018.1 GCF_000425205.1 Pontibacillus halophilus JSM 076056 = DSM 19796
TTGAGCGATAAAGAGTGGTGCTAGCGTAAAATTAGTAATAGTTAAGTGATAGAGAGTGGTACTAGCGTAAAATTAGTGATAGTTAAGTGATAAAGGTTGGTACTGACGTAAAATTAGTGATGCTTCACGTAAAGAGAGTGATGTTTCAACGTAAAATTGGTGATATTTTACATAAAATTGGTGATAATCCACATAAAATCAGTGAGGTTTAACGTAAAATTGGTGATATTTATTGTCTAATATTGCCGTAATATCGGGGTTTATAACATCCTAAAACATTAAACAAGGGTAAAACACTCAAAACATCATGTAAAACAACAAACGTGATTGTTGACGTAAAATTAGTGATAGTTGTTGGAGTTCCATATAGAAGTCAGGGGCAGAGAAGATAACGAAAAGATGTTGGCTACATAAGCAATAGCATTACAAACGTCCTCCTACATTGAACAAAGCAAGAATGTAACGGAGATCTTCCTTGTAGGAACTAGGTGTGAAAAGCTTGTTATTTTTAGCTGCAGATATTCTAAGGAATGAAAGTTAATATGAGGTAGATATATCTTTTGTGTTCTATCATGCTGTTAATAACATTATTTGCGATTAAAAAAACCATATACAGCTTGATATAATGTAAATTTGAGGGGAATGATTGAATGTGAATCACTTCTATTTTTACAAACTATAATTTATAAGATTAAAAGCCCTCCATAGAGAGGGCTAGTTTTATTTATAGAGGCTTTTTAACAGCTACTAACCATCCATCTAAATCGCCATTAACGCGAGTTGGATAGTACACTTTCATATCCTTAATGTCTATCTTAATGCCATCATAATATGTTGTAAATGTTCCACGACTATAACGCATTCTTGGATCAAATCTCCAGTAACCCGAATAACCGGCTGGAATTGTCATCATATGTGATGAGCTAATTGTTTCTGAAGAAATGTATGTGTATCCAAGGTCAGCTTTCCATACTCTAAATTGTGATGTGTTTAAACCTACATTAAATTGAGAGCTTTTACTTGCACTGTAGCTAAGACTCAATCTATCATCACCAGGGCCTGGATTTTCTTGTACTCTACTGGCACGATCTCCAAAAAAGCGTCTTTCCTCATTAAAGCTCTCGTTAAAATCATAGTAGGTACCACGTTGAGGGGCTGCTTGAGGAGCTGCACCCTTTTTAAGTGTAGATTCTTTAGGAGCTGACACAAAGTTACTTGGAGCTTCTACTGCTTTGATCTCAATGTAATCTTTTACATCGACTTTCTTAAAGTTCTTGCCGTTTACTTGGTACACCTCGTCTATGTACCCTTCTTGTTTTTTGTCATAATACATTCCTGTTTCTTCATCAAATAGAAAATTAGGATTCGAAGTTTTCTTCATAGAGGTCTCATCAATTTTAGAATCAGCAGAAGATACAGTAGGAAATGCTAATAAAACCATGGCCACAACTGCAAATAACACTTTACCTATTTTTTTCATTTTATTCCTCCTTTTTACATTATATCTATAAATTACCATACTTTTCCAAATATTCAAGTTATTTTTGGGAAATTTATGTTAATATTACAATTAAAGTGGTCTTAAATACTAAATGATGGGAGTGTGGGTTAAATGAATAAAGAAGCAAAATTAATTAGCGGGGTACTGTTTATATTGATTTCTTCAATATTTATTTCAGCTCAGTTTATAACGGCAGGTATTTTATCAATAAATAAAAATAATTGGTCGGAAGGAACGATTTATACCGTTTTCAACAGTCCAGGAACTATTTTATTTTGGCTAGGCATTATTAGTTCAGTTATTGGTCTAGTCTTAGTAGTTCTATCTTTAAAGGCAAAGAATTAACATTCATTGCTCATGGTACTGTGGGAGAAGGGGGCATTTGGCAATCCTACAACCAGCCTCTTACTCCTTGTATTCTCTACAGCACCCCTACTTAAGCCAATACCCATCATCTGTTAGAAACAAAGATGATGGACTCATTCCCCCAACTTAACAATCCAGTCTCGAAAAAAATTAGAAAAGAACGGTATATACAATACCGTTCTTTTCTTTATACCTTATTCTCTTCAATGAGTTTCTTTTTATAGTGGGATCTATTGAGATATACCAACGATTATTAATGTGAGTATTGTAAAATTAATTAAGAACCCTCTACTTTAATTTAAATGATTAAGTTTGCTGGCAGTGTAGAGGTCAACGATTTGATCCCGCTATGCTCCTCAAAAGCAGGAAGGGGAATGAGGCAGAGATATTATATGGAGTATGTATATCGAATTTAGGGAAGTAGATGTATGCGTGAAATTCTAATTTTGCGAAAAGATGTACAACCGAATGTGTGTTTGGTATAATTTTCTTGTTAATAATTGAATATAAGGAGTGAGGAAGTGAATCTATTACATGATCTAATGGCAGTAATCTTTCTATCTTTGTTTTTAGGCTGTATTCTGTTTTTTGTAATAAAGAATAAAGTACCTAATAAGACTGAACTGGTAAAGGTAACATTAGCAATATCACTTACAATGTTAATTACATTGATAGGTGTCATTTCACTTAAATATGAAGGAGATACATATACTCTTGGTACAATCCTTTTTGGTTTGGGTCTTGGATTAACGATCCCCCTAGTGCAAAATTGGGCTAATTTAGTTCCTACTGAAACTGATAAAAAGGTAGCTCTTATTTATGAGAAACTATTCTCCAACGAGAATGACGAAAATGAAGACTCAATTAAATTAGATGTACAACTAACTCTAAAGATTGACGAAGAAAAGTTAGATTAATTAGGGAGAAAATCTTATTGAATGTTAAATTCATAGATTAATAGAAATACTATTAGGAGGTGCTTATTTTGTCCGAAGTTATACAAATTGCTAATCGTAAGGCATCTCTCAAACAATTAGCAAAAGACCAACATCTAAATCAATTAATACGTAACTATTTACGTCTTACTGTTCTTACAGAAGAAGTGTGGATGTACGAAAAAAGTATGAGACCTCAACTAGACATAAGTTATGATTGGGTCAAGGATCATATGGACCTACAACAACAAAAAAATGCTATTTTGGATGGACAACTGGACTTTTTAAAAGGACTAATCTTTCAAATGTGTGGTGTTAAGGATATTTATAATGAAAAGATAAACACCTTATTTGAAATACGTATTAGTAGTCTTCTAAAATCGTACAATTACGAAAAAGATTACATTAATCCTTTTCTTGTAGAATCATTAATTTATTCACTACTGAATTCAGATTTACTCTGAGGTTCATCTCTAAACTAAATGAGTGTTCGAGAAAGTAATGATATAAACTTACGCTAATAATGGAGGTTTTTTAATGGACATTTTAAATGTGTTGGCTATTGTTGTTGGGGTGATTGGGTTTATAATTTTCCCGACTCTTGGAGTGTTAACAGGAAAGCGAAAGTTTTACATTCAATCTTTGGGAGTTGTTGTTGGGTTAGGACTAGTTTACTTTTCATCTGATATAGCTGTAATTCTTTATCCAGTGTTTGAAGGATTCGGGGAATTGTTAAATACTTTCAGTTAACTATTGGGGATAAAAGACTCCATATCCCCTACTATTGAGCATTTAACGGAAAAGCTAAAGGAGCGCAAAAACAGTGCCAAGAGTGGATCCAAGCAGCTTGCAGAAGGAATACCATGCAAAAATAAAGGAATTGAGCTATTGACGATTATTACTATGAATTAACGTTATAGAACAAGAACATGTGTTCGCTAAAATTGTATTTCACGCACAGATAAAGAAATTAACAAAAGAGACAGTTGTTAGTTTCTTTTCTTTTACCCCTTTTTTAAATTAGAAAAAACAAATGAGGAATTAAGATGGCTAAATTAACACTTCAACAGAGATTACACAGGGATAACATAGAGGAAAAAGTAAAGTCCTTCCCCTCTTATATTGAAGAATACAAAGACGACATGTATTCGGGAAATTGCTCCCCTTCTACTTTATGGGGATACCTGAGTGACTTTGAGAAATTCTTTAACTGGCTGATGGCCGAAGGTTTAAGTGATGCTGAGAGTTTGAAAGAAGTATCACTTAGCACATTGGAAAAATTGAGGTTAAAAGAAGTTGACTCTTACTTTTCCCACTTGAAAACACGTGAAGAGTTAAACGAAAAAACAATTAATCGTAAAAAGAGCTCTTTAAAGTCTCTATTCAAGTTCCTAACAGAACGAACGGAAGATGATAATGGAGAATGCTATTTTTACAGGAATGTAATGGCTAAAGTAAAGATATCTAAACCAAAGGAGTCCCTATCTTCACGTGCCGAGATCATCGGTAACAACATATATCACGATGAAGACATGTATAACTTCCTCTCATTCATAGATAAAGATTATGAGCATAAATTATTAAGCAATAACTCCAAACAGCAGTACCGCTACTTTAAACGTGATAAAGAGAGAGATATCGCGATTATGGCTTTATTGATTTTTTCCGGTCTGAGGGTCAGTGAATTAGCGAATTTAACGTTAGCCAATTTGAATTTGCAACAAGCTAAAATGAAGGTGCTGCGAAAAGGAAGTAATGATGAGATTGTACATTTCCTTCCTGAAGCAATTCCATATATACAAGATTATCTTAGTATACGTACAGAACGTTATAGAGCGCCCTCTGACGAAGAATTCGTATTCCTTACACTATATCAAGGGGTTGCCAAACCAATAAGCATTAGAGCCCTTCAAAACCTCGTATACAAGTATACTCTTGCTTTTAAAGGAGATAAACTATCCCCTCACAAGCTGAGACACACCTTTGCAACAGAATATGCTAAGAGTAATGGTTTGTACGATTTAATGCGTCAATTAGGACACACTTCTACAGAAGTATCGAGTTTATACGTAAATAGTTCCGACAAAGAAGCGCAAGCTGCTATAAATCGAATGAGAAGACAAAGTGATTAACAAGTTCGTAGAGGGTTATCTTACGAGGAATTGCTTCATTTCTCAACGCTTAAATTAGAAGGCTCGATACCCTTTTCTTTACAGTAGTTGTGCAAAGCGCGAACTTTAACCTTTGGTTCATTAGAGGCCTTGGGAATAGCAAAGACGCCATTTGGAATACCATTTTCAAATCCTTTGTTCGCTCGATCATGTTTCTCCCCCACCTTTCTTTAATTGTACTCTTTGTAAGCAATGTTGCGCTAACATAGACTGAATGCAACAATTAAAATGTAAAAGTAAACAAGTAGATTTATTATAATAACCATTGAGCAGCTTAATACTATTTAAGCTGTTCTTCTTTTTGTTTTTAGCATTTTTCTTCTCTGATTTTGTGTTGTTTATTAATAATATATCTGAGCGTGGTATTATTTCTCCCTCTTCCTTTTATTTACCTTCCTAATCTCCTCTTAAGTGGTGAACTTATATATCCTCTATCCTTTTGGTCTCGTGCCATAAAGTCACCTCAATTAAAACATTTGAGCATTTTAATAAATAAACACGCAAGATAGGCACTCTATATGCGTGTTTGGTAGGTATATTAATACTTATTAATTCGTTTGAAGTAATCGTTTAGTTTTTCTCGCTCTTTTTGTCGCCGAGCACGTCTTTCTTTATTTATATCCCTCTGAGAACGGATTTTAAAGAAGCCAGGCTCCCCTTGATGTTTCTGTCGGTTTCGTAAAGACATAGGGTTTTCTTACGTTATAGACACAAGCCTCCCTCCGTTTCAATTTTATCTTGTATGCTCAATAGACATCTGACATGGACGAAACTATAGAATTCTTTAGGATTAATCGTAACATGAAATACTTATGGTTTTTCTTAACTCGAATTTCCTGGTGAAAATTAAACGATATGCACAACGATGTATTTGTGTGTAACTCATAGATGGTAATGAAACTAATAGTGTATTCAGTAAAAGCTTACTATATGACCACGATTTTAAGACAATAAGTAGGTTAAGTATGCATCCTGTGTACTTGATACTAATGAGGTGTTATCAGATACTTCTGCTTAAACTACGTTATAAGATGTTACTAACGAAAATAATTATGGTATAAAACCGTGCCTTGAAGCATATTCCACTCTGGCTTTTCTTTGCTTATGCAATTATAAACTCTGAATGTATAAAACTATCATTTAAAGACAAAAATAAGGGAAAAGAGGTGATAACAGTGAATAAATGCGTATGCTGCGGCAACAAAACTAAACAGTCTGAGAAGCGGGACGGTCATTGCTATCAGTGCTGGAAGAAGTGGAAACGAATTGGGGCTAATATTAAGAAGTCTGGGTGATTAGCTATAATGGATCTCCCCATTTTGTCTGATTGGAACTACACGGTATTTGTCGTTCGTACAATATTTGGTTTGATAATAATCTATAATGTCCAGATGATTTACTGCCATTTTAATAATCTCAGAAGCTAAAGTTGTTTTCGGTTTATTACATGCCGTCGCCAACATTTGAAGCTTTTCATCTGTATTTTTATCTATGGAAAGGTTCACGCGAATTCGTTTATCCGAACGTTCCTTCCGTTGAGTTTCCTTATTCATATCCTATCCCTCCGCTTTTTGGTTTCATTTTTGGTTTTTTTGTAAACTTAAATCCGTAACCTGGTTACCAAGTAACATCGTTCTTTAGTAACCAATGTATGTGGTAACCATTGAAATATACCAATAATGACAAGGTTTTAACCTCCCTCAACCTTATGTGAAGCTGTCGTTAACCTATGCTGAGTCATCTCTGTGGCAGGGGGGGGGCACAATAACGTATGATAAACAACTATTATGTAGGATTGTTCGTACAACACGAAAAAGAGATAGGGTTTATACCCTACCTTCTCATTCAAAGTATTTGTTTTTTTAGTTTGTTTAAACAGAAGCAGCCTATTAACTTTCTAGGAGCTCATCTAAACGTTTGCAGGCCTGTTTAAGAATGCTAGCGCATTCATTCTCAGTCAATCCATAGTGGTTGGCTGTCCTCTGAATTGGAGAGCAACGGTCCACCTCATAATAATACTCTTCAATGTTACTGGCACCTTCAGCAATGGTTAACTCTACCGCTTCAACATAAGTGAGGATATCCCTCTCCAACTGCGGCAGATACTTAATTGCATTATTCCGCTCTAACATCCCTATAAACTCATGAAAATCAAACTCAATCTCATTCATTGCATATACCACCTTATGTAGTCCATTTTTGATTGCTGTAATACATCAAAAACTAAAATGACATTGACTTTTACTGACGCTACGGATGTTGAATTATGATGTATTCCTTCTTGGTCATTGCATAGCGGTACAAAGTGCGTTCAAGATTATTTAATTGGTCGATTTGAGTAACTTTATAATTGGAGAACTGATTCTGAACATCTGAGTTGCCAAACATATGAGGTGTTATCCCATTTTGTTCTAACACCTGATAAACCTCTTTGTGTGTTAACTTGGTTTTGGACACTACCAAATAAACGAGAGCTACTGGGTTTCCTGTGCTTATGTTTAATCCAAATATCATATAGCAGTAATCCATATCCCACACCTTTCAATAGGAAAATACTCCTATAAATCTATTACTATTATACCTTTTTGGGATGAATTAACAAATGAAAGGTTCAGATTTTTAAAAGTATTTATATGGATTAACTTAATTTTTCACTACTTTCTTGTTCATTGTTATAGCTAGATGGAGCGAGCTCAAAGCTACTGTACTGTGTGAACGCAACAAGCGCCAACAATAAAAGACTAATCAAGGCAATTCCTTTTAATTTCACTGTAAAACCTCCAATACATAATGTGATTAGTTAAGCGTGTGAGAAGTGTCTATGGGCTTAAACCCGGACGAAATTAGGGTAAATCTGATCAATCGTACATTCCATTCGTATTCCGCCTATATCAGAATCCCAATGTGGTTTGTTTGAAAAAGTGTTGCCATAAGTAAAGACGCACAACCGGTCCTCGTGCGTAGCAATGAAGCTATTAAAGTTACGATTAATAGCTACAAGATAAATAGGAGCAGCTGTCCTCTTTATGATCTCTCTAATACTTTCATATCTTGCTTCAATATCAGGATGACCGTTTAAGTTCGAGCATATTGTATCCATGCTTTATCCTCCCAACACAAAAAACCCCTGAAAAAAGCGGATAGAATCTTATCACGCTCTTTTCAGGGGCCTCCTGTAGATTATTTAATTTTAATTTATAGTTATAGATGTTGAAAGTCCTGTAGAATATGAGACTATTATACAACCAATATCTAGTAACTACAAGAGGTTAAAACACACACTATACGTCAACTTATCATGTCATTCATAGTACTCCCAATTAAACCCTCCAGAACCTTCAATATCCCCTGAATCTTTAAGCTCCCAATCATGTTCCTCTAATTCTTTACCAACTTGGTCCCAATCTCGACTCGAGTTACTTTCTGGGGCGTTCACCTCTATTTGTGAGTCTTTGGATGAACCGCTTGGTTTGGTACCCTCTTCGCCCTTGTTCATTAAGGTAGAACCCTCATTTGACTTAGACTGACCTGTCGATTCTGTTGTTTTCTCGGAGGATTGCGTCTTATTGGATTCAGGGCTGATTTGAATATTGGTTGTTGAACTCTTTTCATTCGTAGAAACAGAGGGATGACTTTGTTCAGGTGCTGCAGTAACCTTTTGTGATGAATTAGAGGTTGATGTAGAAGTTTGTTGCTCACTATTTTGAGCTAAAACCTCTCGCTCTTCGAGTGCAACCACCTGTTCCTTTACCGTAGATAACCGTTCCAGCAATTCTCGCTTCTTCGCTTCACCATGTAAAGCATTTACCTGAGCCATGGCTGTTTCATAATCCTCACGCGCTAAAGATCCTTCTGATTGTTGGACTAGTCCCTCTGCATACTCAATAGCATTTAGTTGTGCAGCGGCTATAGAAAGAGAATGTAAAAGATTCGTGTAAATATGTTTATTTACCCCTATGATTTTAGAGAGCTTCTCGCTAATTTCTAAAAGGTCTTCCTGTGTTACTTTATTTAAGGAAGCCTTATCCTGAAGTAAGTCTTCAACCTGGTTTTGGACATTCAGTGTTTCTTTGATACCGTAGAACTCCCTATATAAAGCTTCTCTTTTGTCTCTTGATTCCACTTTCTCTATTGCTGTTTGAGCTTCCGGAAGTCTTTCATTAATATCATCGGCTAATTCAGTCCTGTTTTCATTGTAAAGTGCAGAGACTGCTTCCTCTGCAATCTCAAGAGACTGCACACGTCTTTGTTTTAATACCTCTTGCTGTTCTTGCTCGTCTTGGTAGTTAATATAGGTGCCAATCCCGACGCCTAAGGTTAAGAACGCTGCGGCCGTGACTACTATTGTTTTCATACTCACTTTATAACACTCCTTCCTCATATATATCGCACATTTCTTCTAATTGTTTACATTGAATTAGACCCATTCAATTGCTTTAATTATGCCGAGGTTATGTAAAGACAAAAATAAAGGCTGTACTATAAGCACAGCCTTTACTTAGAATCCATCATGTCTTTAAGAAGGTACTTCTGTTAAGTAGATCTCACAATCCATACTCTCAACATCACAAGCTTGTCTAAGCTCTTCTTTTGAAATACCTCGCTTTAGACAATCAATTAGAAGTCGGATTTTGCTTTCGTACCACTCACAAGTACCCTCATGGAAGTAGGCAAACTCACCCGCTTCAATAAGTTTGCCAGTGTCCTCAGCAATCCTTCCTCCTTCTTCCTCTTCAACATTGCCATTCATGATTTTGCCGTATACCTTGTGAATATAATTAATTGGGTCATCATCTTCGTCAAGCTTCTCGATTATCATTCCATAATCTTCTTCAGAAATCTCTCGGAAATTAACCTTATCCGCTCTCTTCAGAACCTCACCCATAAAGTCTTCTCTAAGTAAAATGCAAGTATCATCTTCAAAATCAGACTCATTGTGATAATAGATCCAATAGCAGTCTGTTTCCTCATCATTAATAGCCATAAAGTAGCGACGTTCTTCGATTGTTTGTAGTTGATTCATTTTAATCCACCTCGTAGTCATTTTTTTAATTGGTTTTTGCGTGTTCATCCGTTGAGTCGTAAATTTAGACATAAAAAAATAACCTTTATACGGTTATTGTTGTTGTTCGTATTCTCTTTGCGCTTCCAGTGAATCGAAAAGCGGTTCATTAATCTCTTCCGTGGTTATGGGGAAGGTTACATACTCTGGTAATATCGCATAACGGGTAAGCAGTTTGGTTTTGTGTTCCCAACCCTTGTGAGCCTTATCCGCTTCTTCACGACTAGAAAATAATACATTGTAAACTTGATACACTTTCACAATAAACATCCTCTCTTCTGATTAGTAAAAACAATTCACTCGATAAGTGACTTCCATAGATTGATGATTAAAACAAAAAAAGCGCTCTATCGAAGCAACTGATCCTACACACGTGTGCAGTGATTGTCAGAAGCTCCAATAGAGCGCTATGTTTAATCAATAATTAACCCGCTAACCATACTTGGTTGCAAAACAAAAAAATAAGTAAAATCTTATGATTCTATTATACTTCAACATACTTATTGAAGACAACACTTGTTATTGTGATTACTAGCGTATTATCCATAACTAAACTGTCTAGCGATAACATAATGTTCTACTAGAATGTGTGTTTAAATTGCACATATTTTGACGATGCTAATATATGTAATTGGAATTTTATAATAATGTTCGGGGGGATATACATGGGGTATCAAGAGACGTATTTTACAGTAGAACCTGGAGAAAAACTAACACCTCTTTTGGAATTTCTAACTTATAACCATAATAGAGTGAATGCTACACATGCCTTTCCAGTTGCTATAATTGATTTTAAGAAAGATATTTGTGGTAAAGGAAGTGATTCCATAGCGTTTCATAGTGGGCAAAGAGCTATATATGTGGTTGGAGAAAGAAGCGGTTCTAGAGACATTTGTGAAATGCTCTATGAATCTCATCCGGACCTAAACCTCCGGATGAAATATACTGAAGACGTAGATAGTACTACCGTATTTATGGGATTTAAAGACTACGTAGATGGTTGTAAACATTCTAATTCTGAAGTAGGAGTTTTTAAGAACAAATACGTTGAAATAAAGCCCTTTGATAAATACCAATAATAAAAGTTTATATTACGAAGTCCCTATAATGTGGTCTTTGACGACAGTCATAGTACCATAGAAAGCATGATTGAAATTAGTGAATAAGAGAATTAAAAAAGACTCGAACCATTGGCTCGAGTCTTTTTTGTTATCATTTCAATCTTTCACCTTAAATTATTGCTTTTATATGTCTTAGTATAAGTTATTAATACTTTTCCGTAATGTAGTGCTTGTAAAGTATTTCTGCATTTCTCAAAGCGTCTTTTTCATTGTTGTGTTCAACAAGACCTGAAGACGTATTTTCATCCGGAAAATAGCAGTATGCCTTTTCACTACTATAATAAATAGCAGGATGAAACACTGTTAGAGTCTGTTTTCCGTCCTTGGATAAGTATGTTTTTTCGTCTGCGATAAATGGTTTTTTCAACATAAACTCTCCTCCATCTTTTAGACCTACAAGAAAATGCTGTATTTCTTTGTAACCCTTGTATTTATCTCACTTCATAACTTTAAATCACCACTGATTATACCAAGAAAGCAAATGTCTATCCGAATAACGGTTGGAAAGATTCTTTCTTTCGATTCTTACAGTGAAAAGCTTCCGCCCATTCCACCATATGCGTAAATCCGTAATACTCATCTTCTAATTGATTGAAGGAACGTATAGTGTTTATCAATTCTGCAGATAATGCTTCGTACTCAGAGTGAAACGGCACAATGACTTCATATCGGATAAAATATTTCGTGTTTACGTCGCTCAGTTTAAGAAACATATTGGAAGGTGCAGCCCTCATATCAGAACGGTTTATTGTTAACGGTGCAATCTCACATACGAATTGCGTGAAAGATTGTATAAAAATCATTTCAGTCGTTGGGGTAGCTCGTTTTCTATCGGTGTTTTTGTCAATATTTAGAAATGATGTACACTTACTGACTTCCGTTAAATCTGTTAAGGTTGCATCACTAATTTGAAGAGCTTTTCCGATCTCTAAAATGTCGTATATTGAGACGTCAATTTCAAGGTGAAATTTTAGACCCATGACACATTCGATTTCATCATAATGCATATTTGAACGGAAATTGTTAAAGAAACCGAGGTAACTGTCGCCACGATTCCCAACGCTTTCAAACACCTTTTTGCCGTATAGTTCTATCGCATGGTTGTAATAGCAAGAAGAGACTAAGCCAATGACGTTTGAATTTTTATTCGCAACCTCTAGAACAGTATCTATATGTTCGATGAGATATTTAAAGACGTTCGTCTTTTCGCAAACCTTACTGAGCAAAGTATAAGCTGGCCCTGCTAAAAAGGTAACAACTTGTTCCGTATAGCTATCTCCGTAGTACTGAATCAATTCGGTTACGATTGTGACCGTTTCAGAAGAAAAGTAATGGGATCTATCTGTTCTAAGCCCCGTATTGAGAAGACGTTCAAGATAGTTATGAAAGCAAGGAATGAGTTCATCCCCAGAGTGCTGTTCAAAAAGTTGATTAAGATCAGAAATGTAATGGTAAATGGATTCAGCTTTCATCAAATATCGTGCTCCTATCTTTTATGATTTTTATATATAACAAGAAGAGAAAGGTATCCTCTCTCTTCTAAGAATTCGTTCCTGATTCAAGAGTAATAAAATCTAAAACAAGCTTTTCTGTACCGAGTAAGGCATATTGGATAAACCCAGACGCTTGTATATCAGAGCCTTTTGTTCTTGATTAATCGTGTACTTTAGGTCCTGCTGCACATTCAACGCTTCTAATGCCGGAAGATTCTCACCGACTAGTGTTACAAGCGTTTTGCTTAATAAAACGGACTCTTTATGAGTTTCGAGTTTCTTTTGATAACGTCCAAAACCCATGCTATTAAGGTCTCCTATGTTCTCATAGATATCTTCAATGGTATTGAAATGAGTTAATAGTGGAAACACACATTTCGGTCCGACCCCTTTTGCGCCTGGAATGTTATCGCTCGTTTTACCGGTTTCCCCTAAGATACTCTTCGCTGCTGTCCATTTGTCTGGTGTAATACCAAATTCATTTTTAAAGTCCTGATCTGTATAGCAAATTTCTTTGCCTGGCTTATTCATAACCTGTGATACATTAGGGCTAAGTAGCTGATACAAATCTTTATCGTTACTGACTACATATACTTGTCCTCCAACCGCTTCATTCCATTGCTTAATGATACCCGCGATTAGATCGTCTGCTTCATACCATCCATCTCTATCCGAAAAAACGGCCACTCCCAATCTCTCCAACACTTGCTTTGTTGTTTCCAATTGCTCTTGAAGTGGATAAGGTTTCTCAGTACGTCCACCCTTATATTCTGAATAAAGCATCTTACGAAACGATATGGATTCCTCGTCGTGTTCATCAAAGACAAATGCAAGATCGGTTGGTACATAACGTGTTAAGTACCCTCTAAGTTGTTGTACTACATTTTTAACAGCGTTAATGTAATAACCTCTGCGATCTCTTGGTAATTCACGATACTCCTTGTTGTGACTTGTAGCGTAATAGGCTCTATTTGTCACATTGTTCCCATCAATAACCATTAAAGTTCGTTCATTTTTCATTTTAGTATCCTCCTAAAAATTGATTACTAGATTAAATATGATGCCAGTATGTCCTGGATTTTGCTTTAGAAAAGACTAAGCTGCCCTTCACTAGAAAGAATGGGTTCCTCAACGCTTTCAGAAGCGGGTCTATGAGCTTGTTTGACTCGTTTAGGGTTGCGGTGTCTTTGATAACACGCACATCCTTTATGGGCTTCCAAATCGATGCCTGTTGTCGTGTAATAACACTCATCTTGTCCTAAGTTGCAGTGTCGCCATCTACCACAAGCAGAAAATCGCTTTGAAAAGCCTGTGTGAGTCTGTTCCTTCATACTTGAATTGGTGTCCATATAAATTCCTCCATTAAGTGATTTGTATAAACAAAAAGAAGAGTTGGGACGTTATCCCACTCTTCTTGAATTAGTTATTTGAATCGTTCGTTGAAATCGTTTGAGATGGTGGTTGTTGTTGATTGTTTGTTGGTAGTTGTTTTTCTGTTATCATCTCGATTAAAATACCTTTGATTGGTGTAATGTAGCGAATTTCTTTTGCAAAGAAATATTCATAGATATTCTTGAAAATCGCCCTTGTTAGTGCTACTAATGCCACACCAAGGAATACGAACATGTACAGAAACAATTGGTCACCAATAACAAGTTCAGTCATTTTCTCGGCTAGTTTATCCCATATCGGGAAGAAAAATAATCCAAGTAAGCCAGTAAAAACGAGAAATTGATTGGTAAGATTCCGTTGTTCGTATCTTTCTAGATTTTCCAAAAGTCTTTCTAATTGTTCAATGTCCTTAATATTGTTTGCTTCCAGATAATCTTTAATTATATTGTATTTGTATTTATCAAATTCTCCGGTATATATAGATTTTCTATACATCCAATAAAAGAAACCTGAAACTACTAAGTTAGCAATAAATGATACCCATAGTAATCCTACGTTGACGGCATCTTCATCCCACATATTCCATATAATTGGAACCCATGTTATTGCTAACAAAACTATAAGAAACCCTAACCAACCATAGGTTTGCTGGTTTTCTTTCTTCTGCTCTTTTTGGAGATAAGACATCGGTTTATCTATCTCCCGATATTTCGAGATAAGATTATTAATTATCATATAAACCCCTCCTTAAATATTTAACTGAGTACCGCTTGTCTGATACTCAGCACAATCCCTCTTAAATTACGTAAAAGTCATGAATATCCTGCTTGCTTTGATATGGACTTACCGTGCAGTTGTTTGAGTTGCTCCTTAAACAACCATAGTTATTAGTATTGATGATGAAGTAATGCATAGAGTTTTCTCCGATGACGCTCTGAAGTTGACTCTGAAGCTTACCAGTTACACGTCTCCCTCTATACATGAGTGTCGCTTGGAGTGGTACGACTTGTACTTTTTGTTGTAGGCCCTCGTTTTTTAGCTGATGAGCTGTATGGAGAGCGTCCCTAAAGTCCATTACTACCACTTGCTTCCCTTCATGTTTAAGTTGATCATCTAAGAGTAATCCGTACATCATATTTTTCCACCTCCCCATAAATAAAAAAGCGATTCAGGACTATATTCGTCCTAGAATCGCTTCTCTTCGCTCTTATATAGATTATTAGTTATGCCATAGAAACAGTTGCTGATAGTTCTTTATCGGTGCGCTCTTCAAATTGAAAATAACGCTTTTTAGCTTGTTCATAGATAGCGTAAATTTCCTGTGAAATGCCCTCAACTTCTCGTTTGTTTGGAGCAGCGTACATTTTCTTTTTCAATTTAGCAATCTTATTCTTCTCTTCCGGTGTTAATATATCTCTGAGCCTAACCTCTTTGGACATATGTTCACCACCTTTTAGTTCCATGTTATTATCTTCCTTATGTTTATCATACCACGATTACCTAAGTAATTTCACACGTGAAGATGAAGTATTCATCATCAAAGAGTAGAAGCTGATATCATAAAGAAATCAGCGCTCTTCATCTTTGTTTGTTGGTTTGTCGTCTTCTACTGTTAATGTTTCATTCTCGAGCTGTTCCATAGACTGGCCATTCTCATGCTTTGAACTTTCAGTGTCAATTCTCTTCTTGAGCAGTACACTTTGAGCTGAAAGTCCGGCAAGAATGCTATAAGCAATGAGGGTTTCTGGATCTTGAGGTGTTGGAAGTAAGTACGTAACTGAAAATAAAGCCGCAACCGCTCCGTAGATAACATCTGCCCAAAAACCAAATTCAATGCTGTAGTCTAAGTTTCTCGGTTTAATCATCTTTTCTTTATTCGTTAATAGGTGCATAACAAAACCTGTCAATCCACCAACTAACGTAGACCCAATTATTAATTCAATTAATCCCATTCTACATTTCCCCTTTCATAAATTAGACATAAAAAAAAGCGGTCTATGTAGAAAGACTGATAGACACACGTATGGAATACAGTGTGTTTTCAATCGATCACATAGACCGCTTTAAATTAAGATTAGTAAATATTAACCTGCTAACCTCTAAGAAGAGATTGCGTTACAGAAAGAATAAGTTAGTTAATATGGTTAAATTATAGCTGTTTTTGTAAAAATTCACAACTATGGTTTTTTACTATATATCACTTAAAATATCTAAAAATTCAGACTTAATGTTTACAATTTAATATGGTAAATGTTAGCATGTATTTTGGTTGGCCAGCCGAAGTACACTTAACATTTATTAAAGGGGTTATCTTATGTTTAAAAAATCAATAGTTGCAGTACTACTTTCAATATCAGCAGTCTTTGTTGGGGGAACCCAAAGCTTTGCAGCTGTAGAAGCTGATGCTATAATCATCCCAACATCTGATGAAGCAGACGAACTGGGCAGAACTTTTACTACTGAAGTTACCCTACATCACCAAGAGCTATGGGACTTAAAATACCAAGTGGAACATATAGAAACCGGTGAGAGTATCGCTAAGGGAATACTAAATACTATGGTTGCTTTTCCTCTAACGAGTCTAGGTGTCGCAGTGGGAACTTCAACTGCAGATTCTGTCATGCAAGGTTACTACTTAGACAATAATAGTGATCACATTGATTACGCGCTCCGTTATTACACAACTGATTATTACGATCTCACCCTCACTTATACACGACTGCAGCGTGGAAATGAAGTAGGGTATAAATTAACAGACATCCATATAGCACCTTACGGTATGTAAATAAAGTTAATCCCAGAAAGCTCATCTCTATGGGGGCTAACTTTTAATTTTACTGAAAAGAAATTTTTCTTTTTAGAGACTACACCGATAAGAGAGTGGTCTATGTAAAAAGACTGTTACACACACACAAGTTTAACACTTGGTGTATTTAAAATCTTTGACATAGACCACTTATAACTAATGTTTAACCTGCAGCATCGAGGTTGTACCCATTAGAATCCTTTACATAACCAGGTATTGACCATATCCCTATCCCCTTTTCTTTCCCTTCGTGTTCTAAATCCATATAATATGCACGCTATTAGCCCCGTCATAAACCGCTGTTTCATAGTCCATTCCCACGTTTCTTTTTAATGACTATCCAACTGTTCTTCGATTAGGTGTGATTTCTTACTTATCTTTGCAATATATCTAAGCAGGTCCAATATTGGATATTGAACTAGATCTCTTTTTTGAAGGAAGCGTACATGGTTTGTTTCTAAATAATCGCATAACCCATATAAGGATACTTTCCAGATAGGAAATCGTTGAACCTGTATAAGATTAGCCTTTTCCATTCTCGAGAAGGCGGAGCAATGAAGCTCTCTCCATCTACTTGGTGGTTAAGTACCATTTCGATCTTTTCCTTTTTCCTTTTCTCTTCTAATGACTCTTTGGAGTTATAGTTATGGTGCAGCATAAGCAGTCCCCCTTAAAAAAAGCCCCCCTAATTCGTAATAGTTCACCTATGCCTAAACAGACATAGGTACTATTTTGAATTAGAGGGGCTCCCTATAATTATTTAGCTGTAACAACTAGTCATTCGTTACTTATAATTTTACACCATTATGTGAAAAATATCATCGGCATTTGAAGGTAGAGGACGCTTTGATATTAATTAATTCTTCATTCTTTTTATGAAATACCTAGCTGCTGAAACTGGACTTGTCATAGATAGTGCTAAGTCCGCTACTTCCAAAACATCAAGTGATTCTGTGCTTTCTTTTTCGTCTATGATATTATTCCTGCTGGCAAATTCTTTAACGTTATCATCAATCATAATACGTAAATATTCCTTAAATTCTACAGTTTCATAGAGTATAAGTAATTTCTTGAAAATTGGGAGCTGATTTGAGAAGTTTTTAACTAAATTATAGGCATTGGGATCATTAGAATATATTTGTAGATTGTCTTCCAAATACTTAATTTTCTCTATCAGAAACTCTTTATAAATTAATAATACTTCTTCTTTTTCGTAATCATCCAGTGAGGGTGGGAAAACAGCAACTCTTTGTGCATCTTTCAGTTTTTTTGATGTTGCTAATCCTATTTCAGCTCTAGAATTTCTGTAAGGTACAGTTTTCTTAATTCCCTCTATATATTCTAAATTTTTCACCATGCTATCCATTTGAACTAGTGATATGGATATTAATTCCTCATTATTATCTCTAAGGAAATCTGCATACTCACCCAGCTTTGTTATTAGGTCTTCATATTTGGTTATGTAAGACTGTTTATCTTTAAGGGGTTCAAAATAGTAATAACTATTGTTCAATTCTTCCTGAGAGGCTTTTATTTCATTTTTTAGATTCAACAATTTTTCTTCGTTGGAAACCTTAAACTTTGTTCCACATTCATCACAAAATTTTGGTGTCCCTTGTCTTGTTTTACCACATACTTCACAACTTCTTTGCAATAGTCCTCACTCTTTTCATTAGTATAGAGAAACGTAGTTAAATATGAGTTGTTTATATATCCATTAAAAATGATAATTAAGAGCAACCCTATTGTTCGACATCTCGTACATTCATTTTATTTCTAAGTGTAAATAATAGATGAAGCTTATTTATTAATTCGAGTAGTAATCCCCATTTGTTGCATGTCGTCGTAGTTATTGCGCATGAAATGCATGTCATTGCTGTGTTTACGAATTGCTCCAACCATTATACTTAAAGCTAAAAATAACAAAGGCAAGAAACCAAACGTTTCTTTTATGTCCAACGCGCTAATGACAATGAAACTCATTAATACAGTTAGAACGAACGCATTAAAGAAGGAATGGATGTAGTGTCCGTTATTGTGCTTCTTAGAATTGGCTTCTTGAACGGAAATGCTCTTTTTAAACGTGAGTTGGATGGTTCTCCTTACTGATGAAAAGTAAAACACTCTGAAAAGGAAGCTTACAAGTAACAAGCTGCCTATGATAAGCAGCAAATAGGATAATACGTCATTGGTAACGAAATGAGCGCTAAAAGTGAGATAAAGGAACAAAATAGTGGTTATGTACCCTTTTATGACTGACTTACTAATTAACATCTATAACTTTCCTTCCTGGTCGAGCTCTTGTAATTTAGAGCTTATATAATCGTCCATAGATTGATTATTTTCTTTTGCTTTCCTTCGGATCCTTTCCTTTAGTTCGTCTTTCAATGTTAGATATAAAGGTGAAATATTACTGATGAGTATTACGCTATTATCAGGTCTGACTGATACTTTACCTTCTATCGCGTATTCTTCCATAGCTTTCAAAGTATCTCTGTGTTCATTTGCATTTACGTTGATATGGACCGGGCTGACCGTCACATATATGTGTTCATGTTTTTCATTTACCTTCATATTACTTATTCCCACGTGTCGGTATAGAATGTCGAAGACCGAGAATACGACGGAAGAATTACTAGTTGGATTCAAGAATTTAAAGGTTACTTCTCCTTTTTTATAGGATCGTTTACCCTTAGATAAGTGATAAGCAACTTGGAATCCTCTTGAGTTAGCTTCGCTATTGTTAAAATGTTCTCCAGAATCTGTGCGAATAAAGAATTTGCCATCATTTACACTGATAACTCTTGCTCGCTCAGTCTCGTTCTGCATGAGTTGGAATAAAGCTATTTCGTGTTCTTTAGAGTAGAAAGAAGCGGTTTCTTTCCGCTTTTTGTTGTAGTTTTGAGCAAAATCCTCTAGATCTTCTTCCCTGATAAAGTTGTAGGTCCTCCCCTTATATGCTTGCTGGAAGGAAACAAGCTTTCCATCTTGGATGTAATTGAATACCGTTACAGGCTTAACACCTAATATTTCTGCTGCTTCCGTTGTAGTTAACCCTGGTTTCTTGAGTGTTTCTTTAAAACGTTCGATTTCACTCTGGTTGAAGTAGTATCCACCGTCATAATGCCATGTTTCTTTATTGATTGGGGCCAACTCATTATTCTTTACGTATTTATAAATAGTATTTTTGTTAACTCCAATGGCTTCCGCAGCTTCCTTAGAGGATACAATCTGTGTGTCGTTGTTGTTCAAAACGTATTCCTCCCTTGTAAGTTCATTTATTGAGATAATTCATGCCCTTTTTCATCCATACGGATCTCTCCATTTATTGTAGATGATGCATGTAATTAGGAACAGTTTTTTTGATAGTTAAAGGCCCATTTTTCAAATGCTTAATACCCCACCACTTATATATCGTCAACACTCAACCGACTTTGAAACAATAGTAATGACTTCGATATAAAATAAAATTAAGAGGGAGAACGTGTAGTCTCCCTCCACCTCTTCCTTAATGTATATTGTTGTTAAGTCTATAAATTAATCTATCTATTGTGGTTGTTATGACCTCTTCAGATGGTTCTACCAATACTTCTTTATCAATAACTTGCATTTTAATTACATACTTATCACCGAATAGAAGGGTGAGAAATACAAATTTGATTAGCCCACGAATTATAACCCTCTTCTCTTCTATTCTATAACTAATACTGTGATTGGTAAGGTAATGGACAATGATTTTTTCAGTTGTACCCTTAACGTTTCTTTGCTCCAATTCTTCACTAGATACTATCTTATATTTCATGTTGAACACCCTTTATACGGCTGTTAATTAGAGTAATAGCGGTTCGAAGGTAAATTACCAATAGTGATTTACTTTTTTGTAGTAATCGAACAATCCTGTACGTTTTAATAGGCCAACTGTAGTTGAGATAGATTTAGGAGGTCTTCCGAGAGCCATTCCTAACAAGTTTGCTCCATCTACTACGAAGAATTTGCACATATATTCATAGTCACTATTGGTATACGGTTTTCCATAATTGGGATGGAAGTCAGGGTGGTATTTCATAAAACCAGACACATCATACTCAATAGGTATATCTTTTCGCGTTTTAAAACGTAATCAGCAACCATTTCAATCCCCTTCCTAGAGACTAAGATATGAAACCTCAGTAATACTTTTTCATAAAACGGAGGGTAGTTAAGAAAGTCTTACAGGTTGAGAAAATCAAGATTCTTACCCCACTTTGAACCGAGTTTCTTCCTATATAATAGGTGTATATAAGAGCCCTCAAACTTGAGGGCTCTTATATGGTTATGAAGCTCGTAAAGTATAAGCTTCTGCTTCTTCTTTTTCGTCAAACACTCTGCATAGATCTGCTTCCATTAAACGAAATGCTCTAGGAGTTTTAGAATCAATCTCGTGTGCGATGTGATATTCCCCCTCCTGCCTTCCGAAAGCAACGGGGATTACACGTTCTCCTTCAACATAATAACCAGCTTTGCCGGTTTGCCATCCCAGGTGCTTCCTCGCATTATTGCGTTGTAACATAAGCACTACGTCGTCAACGTGGTGGTATTGGGTCTTAGATATTTTATCGGGCACTATGTCGGTTAAATGACTAGGCGTACCGACCGTAACTGGAAGTTGTGGTGCGGGATTCAAGCCTACAATAACGCAGTAACCTACAATCCCTTCTAACTTCACAACTTCGCCTAGCTTTAATTGTTCAGCGTCAGATTGCTGCTTGAGGTTTTCGTGGTTTTTTGTAATTAAAGTCATCTTTATTCCTCCTAAAAAATTGATTTTGAATCCTTGTGAGAGATGATGATGAACAGAATGTGTAATGATTAACTAAAAGTATAGTTTTGATTTGTTGTATATAATGTAGCATAGGTTATATTTATAAAGCAACCAAAAATAAAAATAAATGTAAGTTAACCTCATATAGACAAATTGACCATTTTTCCATAGGTGTACTCTTTATGTAAGAATTGACTTTGTAAATATATGAATATATGCTTTTAAGTAACTTGAATAGTAGTTGTTAGATGTTTGCTCTATTAAAGGAGGTTGATTATGAATTACTTAGCAAATGAAAGAAACCCATCAGGGTTGTTGGGCGTACAAGAGGATATTTTAGATTTGCTACAAAGTGACTGTTCTTCACTTGGGATTGTTATAGGTAAGATGAAGTCTCCTGAATATTTTCCAACTCTATTAAATCAAAGATATGAGAATATGGGATTTGGCTATACGCCATTCGAGGGTTTTAGTGATGTTGGACTCATTTACTACTATGTACATAAGCCAAAGGATCTTGATGATTCGAAGAACCGTAATGAGGATACAAAGAAAGAATATCTACGTGAGCTTCTACAGTTTTATCGAAATCTTATCCAATACGCAGAGGTGTTTGATTTTTACGTTAAACAGGGTGAAGATTCACTTTTTAGGTCTATAACAGAGAAGAATATTGAGTATTACCAACACTGGTTAAAGAGTGCACCTTTCGGAAAGGGAGGTATGCCTTATTCAACGGCTACACTGTCGAGGAAGTTAACTATAATTAAGGCTTTCTTGAAGTGGTTAAGGGTGAATAAGTTGATTGAAACGGATTTACACAACGTTTTTTACTCGAGTAATGTGTGGAAGAAGGACCGGCCAGATCGAAGTTTAGGGGAGCATGAAGTTCAGCAAATACTGGACTATCATAGGTTGCATAAGGTTAATTACGCGATTTTACTTACGTTGGCCACAACAGGTGCGCGTGTTAGGGAAATAGCGAATGCGAAATGGTCAGATCTCTATTATGACGGAATTACAGGTCACTACTGGCTGCACCTGATTACGAAGGGTGATAAGGAGCGGGAAGCTCTAATATTTCCAGAGGTATATCGAAGTATTGTGGAATTTCGAAGGATTAGACGTTTGAATACAGAGATAAACGCTGGAGATGACTCGCCTTTATTTGTTACGAGTCAGGGAAAAGCCTATAGTTACAAGTATCTTTCTACGCAAGTTTCCAACATTATTACACAAACAAAGTTGGAATTTCTAAAACACAAGGAGAGGGTCACGCCTCACGCATTTCGTCATTTCTTTGCGAATTATTCACTTTCTCAAGGTGTTCCGTTAGCGGATATCCAACGTACATTAGGACATCAAAAGCTTGAAACCACAATGATTTACGTCAAGAAGCAGCTGGAGCGGAAGGATAATGCTGCTCTTAAGTGGGGACAAAGGATTTATTGATTTTTATGACTTAAAACATATATTTTGTTTGCTGTCCATTTAAACTCATCGAAAAAATATTGAGATTTAAGCCAATTAGTTTCAATTTCATGATTCCTAACTAAATTCCTAGTAATTATTTTAGGCAGTTAGTTATAAATCATGTATATTTTGATGCTTTGGGATAGTTAGTAGATTGATAATTTATCATGTGAGATAAAAGGGAGAGAAGATGTGGAGTAGTGGGCATCTGCTCCCCTTTCCTGCAAGGATAATTGTACTTTTAGAGATGATAGTTAATAGTATAGTAGATTAATTGAAGAGAAAATCTATTTCAATATACAAAAATAACTATTATCTACTTATTGTAAGGAAGCTTATGTCACTCTATAATGGTAGCTATTTACTCACTAAATAATGGAAACACTTACACTCTAATTACATTATTTACATCTATACTAGTAGCTATTTACTTACTCAGAGCATCGGATTAACCACGAAGAAGATGGGATTCACATCTATACTAGTAGCTATTTACTTCGTGTCCCGCACGAATTATGCTACACGGGTACAGATTTACATCTATACTAGTAGCTATTTACTTACAGATTGCTTACGCATTGTTCTTGCTTATCATATTTACATCTATACTAGTAGCTATTTACTTACATTTTAGGTTTAAAAGCAAACAGTCCTAAAATTTACATCTATACTAGTAGCTATTTACTTACTAGGTCAAAATGAGACAGTCCTAAAAGATATAATTTACATCTATACTAGTAGCTATTTACTTACGAACGTGACATTCACGCTTATCGACTTAAAAGGATTTACATCTATACTAGTAGCTATTTACTTACGTGAAGAAATAACATGCAGCACATATTCATTCAATTTACATCTATACTAGTAGCTATTTACTTACCGACGGAGTGCCTAGTATCGCCTGTATCGAGTATTTACATCTATACTAGTAGCTATTTACTTACAAAATAAGGTGTATGACCGGTTAAAGTCTTATCTATTTACATCTATACTAGTAGCTATTTACTTACAACTGTCCGATGGCGATATGGTGCGGACCCGAAATTTACATCTATACTAGTAGCTATTTACTTACATTGAATTCAGATACGAATTATTAGACCGACAATTTACATCTATACTAGTAGCTATTTACTTACGAAACAGAAAATCCCTTGATGCTCTTTTCCTTATTTACATCTATACTAGTAGCTATTTACTTACTAGATAGCCACCAGACCTAATTTAATCGCCTTGATTTACATCTATACTAGTAGCTATTTACTTACAACTAGCAACGGTCTTCGATGATACACGACTACATTTACATCTATACTAGTAGCTATTTACTTACGGAAGCGATTTATAGGCAACAGTACATATGTATTATTTACATCTATACTAGTAGCTATTTACTTACAGCTTCGTATCACAAAGGAGTTAAAGACAAGGCCTTGTGTTATAAGGTCTCCCCTATTATGGACCATTTTAATTACAAAGGCGAGAACCCTTATTATAAAAGGATTCCGTCTTTAGAGTTAGGGGGGTTAAAAAAAGATTGTGTCCGTATCTTTTTGTCCTCCGAAGGTCATAGTTTTAATATCAGAAGCATAACGAGTAGTCATAAACAATACTGTATCTTCGGAAGGATCGAGAAGTTTGTCCAATTCCCCCTCAATTTCCTTAAATTCTAATTTTCGAAGTTCACCTACAAAAACCGAATTTTGTTTATGGCTAAGATATTGTTTCAAGAGCTTATGCACCTTGTGAACTCGTTTCACATTTATGTCATAAACCGCTATGCAATAAAATTCATTTCTTAATTTATCGCCCCTACTCAAGCTTTAAGGCTCCAATACATATTGGCTCATAGGTTTTATCCTCTAACGCAGCACGAATTAATTTAAAAGCCTCTAATTTAATTGAATTTTCTAGCGTGATACGTCGCTTCAGAATCGGATGGCTAAAAGTCTTCTGCATATATCTTTCATATTCGGTAATAACAATTTTTCTAGCTTCAGGAGATAAGGTACACATTCCATCAATTTCTAAGAAATCATCTTTATTTATCATGCGTTTTCTTAGAATGTAACTAATTAGCCGATACGTAATATCAATTTTATATAACTCGGCAATATCTAGTACGAGTGAATTGCGCTTTTGGTCAGAAGAGTGCAGATATGAAATTTCTGTATAGATATCCGTACGAGAAAACTCCGTCTCAATTCGATTATAAAGAAGGGTGTTCAAGAACGAAATAAGTGCATTTACTGGATCTTTCGGAGGCTGCTTGTTACGTTCGTTGAAATTGTATTCAGTATAAAGAGTTTTGAGGAAGGTGTAAAAATATTGCCATGTGATTCCTTCCACTCCCATGATTTCTTCAGTCTTTTGCGCCTCTTCAAGTCTGTTATCTAAACCTTTGATAGCTTGATACGCTTTTTTACTTGCCTCATTGCCTTTCTTTCTATATTGATCTAGATATTTGAGCATGTTTAACCGTAAGGTTTTAATGGTTTTCTTAGCGAGTATCACTCCATCTCGCTCCATCAGCTTAAGCTGTGCCTTTAGGACTTTCCCATTTTTGTTTGGACGTTGATGGTGGAAAGTGCCTATGGGACGCCCATACCAAGAAAATAAATGTACAGCTATTTGATGTTCTCTTGTCAAGTCCAAAAATTCATTTGTTAGCGTGCAGCCGCCAAAACAATTGACTTCTTTAATTTTCTTTATGGGAACCCAAGTTAATTTGCCCTCTTTTACAAGTTTGATTGTATGATCCTTACGTGATAGCTCACCATCTTGAACATAAATATTTTTCATAGTCACCCCACCCAACAATAGTCACGAAATGAACATCTTTGGCACTTGAGGCCGTAGGGAGTTTCTGGCGGCTTCTCCAGTGAAGAACAAACCATCATAGCTTCTAAATGGTTGCGGAGAGAAAGGATTTCTTCATCAGAATCTGTTACTTTTGATAAGACATCTTTATTGTTCGTCAAACGGACTTCTCCATAATGGAAGCCACCTCTCAAAAGATATACGAGTAATTGGTGTCTCTTGCCTTCTATATTTCCTTCAGCCCCTTTTACGAACTCAACAAGGATGTCACCTTCTCGCTTATCGTACTTAACCCAAGGATTACGTGACTCTTCATTTTTCTGGGCATGCTCTGCCCTGCCTAACTGAATATCGTTATTCTCACGGTAGAGCGTTAACCCGTGATAATGAAGCCAAAACGCTTTCGAGCAATATGCAAACTCACTAACATGAGAAGGCTTAAAACGATATAAAAGATATCCTTCAATAAAAGTCAAAGGTCTCCTCCTCCTGCTCTCTATCATCCTCTAGATAGGAGACTTCTCCATTTAATGCGTAAGTGCAGAGGTGTCGTTCACGAAAGTCATCTCTATACGGCTGAAAGAATGAGATACCCATATATTCTTCGGGATTAGGGAGGGTTATCTCCTTTTGATTGTCTAACCATTTGAGGGTGACTGTAACCTTATAGGGCTCAATCTTTTGACGTAGTTGGATTGAACGTTGCACGCGTTCGGCATAAGACAACTTCCCATCTAGGGTACTGAATGCTTCAAGGAAAGCTTCTCTCTCAAAACTTAAAACCACATATATGTCTTGTACATAATTATCAGGTTGTATTACTTGTAACCACTCTGACACACCACGAAAGTTTAGCTTTTCCTCCTTTAAGCGTAGCTCCTCTTCTTTCCTTTGGATATCAATGCCGTTCCTCTCATACAAATAACCATATAAATCGACAAATCTGCCCTCATTAAGCAACTCTCGAGTCTTCTCCCCGTGTGAGAATAAGGGCTCATCGCCCAGGAGTCTTCGTTTTAACCGAAAAACTTTAATGGGGGAAGTTCTTTTCTTGCCAGAGCGGTTGACTCGCCCTGAGAACTGTTCAACACCATCGAAACGGTCAAACTCTTTATATCCAACGTCAAAATCAAAGTCCATCCCAGCCTCTACCGTTCGAGTGGCAATCAAGATTATTGGTAAATCAGCGTCTTCTGCTTTGATAATGGCATTGATTATCTCTCCTTTGTAAGAACTTGAATGACGACCACAAAGAAAATAAACAGGGATTTCGTTCTCATATCGTGCTTTTAGTGCTTCGTGAACGGATTGAGCATGACTGACAAGGTTAAATCCAGTTAAGAAGCGCTTTTTGCCTTTTTTCATTTCTTGCTCAATATCAATCAGGAGTGGTTCAATCAAATCCTCAATATTAACGGGTTTTTCTTCTGCTAATAACTCCTTGATCTCTGTGCGTTGGCGAACAGATTGGTGGGAAAACATGACTTCGTTATCCTCTTTAGCTAGAACCTTCTTTACCCGCTTCTCATGGAGATTGAGGAGCTGTTCTTCTTGAACTGGGAACGTGCCTGTAGTAAACACCCATTTAGTGCCCATTAATTCGCTTATGAGGAGTAGTTCTTCCCAGATTCCTGACCAGAATCTAGAAGGATAGGTTTGAAACTCATCGACTATAACAATGGCATCTAGAAGTGAAAGGAAAGCATAAGCTCGATTTCGTCTTGTGGCGGCTAAGACATCAAAGAAACGCACGTGGGATGTGATGACGATGGGCGTAGAAAACAGTTCTCGCTCGTAGAGCCATAAGTTTGCAGCATTCATCCCTAACTCTTCTTCGAAGGTGTCAGCCTGCCTTTTCATCCTATAGGTGCTCTCTGCATTAACAACATTTATTAAATCGGGACTGATATCAAAAGCTTCCATTGTTTTTAAGTATTGTGCTTGAACACCGTTTAATGGGAAAACGGAGATGAGCTTTCTTTTTCCCTCTTTTTTAGCAATTTGCTGAGCAAGAGAAAGAGAAGAGTATGTCTTCCCTGTCCCGACTGGTGCTTCAAGTATATAAGCATCAACAATGGGATCGTAGGCGTCCTTCGCCTTCTTGTTGAGAAGGGTACGAAGTTCGTTCATACTCATCTCCTCATGAAAGGGTACGTCAGACGATAGTGGTGATTCCGCTATTCTCTGAAAGATTGGGCTGTGGTTCATTCTGTCTTCAAGCTCTACTTGGTCTAGTGTCCTTTCAAACAAGTGAGTGAAGACTTCTTCTTTTCCTCCATCACCAGATGCAAGTGCATCGCTTGTAACTAGAATGGAATAGGCAAAGCGGGCAAAGAGGCAAACACGTTTGTCAAAGCGGTATGATTCACCTGAGAATTGTCTTTTTAAGATTTCAAGACTACGTAATAGGCTCTTACGCTCCTTGTCTTCGATGATTCCCCAGTAGACAAGACGTTTTGTTTTCTCATTTTGGTTTTTTAAAAGCTCCATGAAGTCGAGGGTATAGGATTTTAGTTCCCCGTGGTGGCCTGATATTGTGGCATGCCCGATTGCTAACCGGCTAAGAAGGACATAATCTGTGGAGTGTATCGCCTCCTTTGTAGCCCAAATCAAAAACGAATAAAGTGCATGGCTACTCTCGGAAGACTTTACTCTTTTACCTTCCATTCGCTCTTGGAAATAGGGGTTTGTCTTGCCCACATCATGGTAGCGTATTAAATCTAAGATGAATGCTTGAATTTCTTCCTTGCGATTCAAGGTTTTTCGAAAGAAGGAGTCAGGAAGTGTTTCGGCAAATTGCGTTAGTGGCTTATCGTGTATGGCCAACAGGCGCTTTCCTATTTTAATTACTTCTTCAGTATGTTCCCCTATTGTCATAGCAGGATTTGACTTTGCAAGCCTGTTCCAATCGACGTTCATAGTTGCTTCTCCTTTATTAGTTACTAAAGAAAAACTAGGCGTAGATTATTATCAGTCTCGTAAACTACATCATGGAAAGTTGCTTCAAACGAAGACCAGAAACATTGTCGACGTTCAATTTGCGGTTCATTCCCGGGTACATAAAACTTAAGCTGCGCACCATAATGGTACTCGCCATCTTCGATTTCAAACTCATAAACCTCCGGTTCTGTTTTTACTGATTCAAACCGATAAAGGGAATCGATAGTAGTTCTTCTATCTCTAATAGGTGAAAGGAAGACTTTTTGAACATCCGAAACCTCTACTGGGAATTGGTTCTTACCCATGAAAGGAGGAAAAACACCAGATTTTTTGTTGAGCTTATCTACAATTTGGCAGTAAATCGAGTTATCAACTGTACCTGGTCGAATAACGACCTGGAAAGAAGGTTTAGTGAGACCCATCATCTCGACTTGAAGTGCACCATTCAGGTTGATGTGCTCCATATGTCGATGAATAAGATGATCTTCAAACCATGTGGGATGAGCACTTGGAATGATGGCGACTTCAAGTCCTGAAAGAACCTCATAAAATGGCGTTAAATTCACCCCTCCTAGCCTTTTTATTGTCATCTCTTGGGCATAACCTGGCATCCCAAGCATACCGCCAATCATCCCAAGGACCTCTGTCTTTGATAGGAACGGAGTTGAAACCCTCCGGTCTCCGAGCGTCTCCCCCCATTGAAAGAATCCAAAGGGGGAAGATAACCGGAATTGCATAGCTTCCTGATTATCCAACTTCACCTACATCACCTCAAAGCTTATTGAAAGGTTGGTCTCAGTTGGTGTTGCTAAATTTATAGAAGCTTCATCATATTTAATGTGAACTTGCTTAATAGCATTGCCACCTGCCTCTTCATTTCGATGCTCTAGGTAGGTGAACAGGTTTGCAAGGTCATATGTACTAGGTTCCCCATGGCTACCTGGAGAGACGTTGAGCTTTCCTTGCAAATCAGCCAGGATGGGGTTAGTGTCCTCTGCTAAGTCTACAGTCATCAAAAAGCCTGTAAAGCAGTTCATTTTTTGTGTGGACTGTACGTTTATCGGTCCGTACTCAAGGCTTTCCAACAAGAGTTTGTAGTCCTCCTCGGTATAGATGCACCCTTCATAGCCCTGAATTGATTGGAGGAAAGATATATTTGCTGGATTTACGACTATGTTATAGGCATAATGAGCCTCTGAAAGAAAGTGGCGCTCAAACATACCTCGAGTCGTTTCGCCTTCTCCCCCGCTAGGGTCACTTCCTTTAGTGTTAAAGACCATGCGACCGGTACCTGCATCGAAGTATTCGACTCCATTTCGGTAAACATCAAGACCTTGTGATATTTGGGCCACGCCATGTACGTTGATATTATCGTAGACCATCCCGAATTGGCGGACATCAGCAAACTTCCAGAACACTTTTGAGAAGTCCTCTCCGTATTCTTTTTCTATATGTTTCTTCAGTTCTTTGTTCGTCATTACTTGAATGGATGATGTCGTTCCTTTTTTTATACCCTTCACCCATTTCTTAATGAGGACTTCCTTGCCCATCTGTTCCATAAGATTCCGCACAGCATATTTAAGCGCACGATCAGAGGCAAAATATTGATTGTCATATTTCTTAGGGCTATGGGTGAAATCGCTGTTCCAACTCCCATTTTTCGACACGACTGTTTGTAAAACGTATGAACGATTTTTCTTTTCCATGGTAATTTCCTCCTTGTGTACAATAAATAGAATTTATTCCTAGTGTTCGTTTTCTGCTACAATTTTCGAGTCCTCTTTCTCCTTCTGCCATGCCTCAGATAATAAGCCAGCGGTATAAGAAAACTTTTCTTCAGGGGTCATTGGGCGGTTATTTTGCACCAAGTCGAGATTTTGAGCCAATGCCTTCATCCATTTAGCGACCAATGTTTGATGCTTTGATTCATTGAAATATGCTCTGATAACACCATTTAGTTCATTGTAGACATCTTCATATCGAGGGAGCTTAAGGAATTTAGTCCGAAGCGATTGAAAGTTCCTAGTCTCCTTGATAGCTAGCCCAGCCGTTGCGCCAAGTAGGAAGGCAAATTCGGGGGCGGTTAACTCATCTTGATTGGCAAGCTTGTAAGGTTTTAAATCCTTTGTCATGAAATTCAATCCTTTCAGTTGGCCTTCTTGCCCTTTTCTTAACGCCTGGTATGTAAAAAGAATTCCAAGCAAGTCAAAATAGGACAAATTTTTCCGGATTCTAATAGCCAGAGTGTCAATCCTCTGTATGACAAGATCTTTCACCATATTGGCTAGGGTCTCATACTGACGTTTATCGAGCCTTTTATACCAAAGCTCATAGGGCTTCGTATTTTTGCCTAGAAGTTCTGGTACAATAGATGAAATACGTGAGAATCGCTGCCATTCCTCTCCCTTATCAATCGCGGCATCGAGAATTTCATCACCACTGTGTCGGATAGCGTTAAGGAGATGAGCAGTCTCTAGCTTGTCTTCTAAATCTATGTGAACCATGCTAACGTTTTTCTGACTGTCAGGAGCTAGTTGAATTCGCGTTTCAAGACTCTCGACCCTATCCCCGCCCTGCTTTAAGGTAAAAGTGTGACCGGCCCCTTTGATATTTGCTTGACTATATCCCTTTCCTAGACTGAAAGTTAGATAGCGAAATAGAACCTTTTCAAATAAAGAAGAATGAGGGATAAAATGGCCGTCAAGTCGAGGTGAGTAGTTGCGTCGAAGGGTAGGCTTTTTATCAGTTGGGACTTCGAAGCTATCCTTGTATAATTGAGCAAGATATTCATGGAAGGATGGGGATATCTGTTCAGACTTCGCTTTTCGCTTCTCTTTTAAATTAAGAAGCTCAAATGAGGCTTCTCCCATAAATTCAATTGCCTCGTGAAGGTATAGGACTTCATTCCAACGGTCAGTACCGAGAAATGGAAGATTGTCTAGTTGCCAAGGATATTCCTTTAATAAGTCTATAAAGAACTGATTACCTTCGTCACCAAATGTAGCAAGAGAATTGAAGTCTATAAAAAACGCTGCGCCAGGATAAGTCGTTTTTTTACCAGCAGCCACGTCGAGGGCTTTGTAATCATTGTGTAGGTGAATCAATTCTTGGTTGATTAGTGGATAGAAAGCTTCAAGCAAAGACACTTTTTTACACTTCCCAAACTGACCTGGTGAAATTTGGAGCTCAAGAGCGTTATTTTTAAATACACTGTTTGGCAGAGAACGTGAGATATAATAGTCTGAGAAAGAACTTGTATTCAGTATCTTGGTTTCCCCTGTTATAGCGTTTGACACTTGACGTGCTTGAGAGTTAGCAGGATGGTGCGCGTGGAAAAGAGCACCAAATACATCATTATGCGTCTTCAGATTGTCTGAGATATGTTCCCCATTGATGTATGGGACCCCTTCATCCTCTACAAATGCGAGGGAAATTGGGTTGATTGACTCGAATCGTAAGCGATAAAGACGCCGAAGTGGAACACCGGTGGTGTCAAGCTTACGTCGGAAAAAGTCAAGTTTCTTCTCCTCATCCAAACGGCTATTTACAAAGTTCAATATCCCTTCTATCGACATGGGAATATCTATGTTCATGGTATGTTCAAGACCTTTAAGGAGTCGCACGATACTTGTCCTCCTTCTCATCCATCATTCCAAACCCATTGCTCGTACTCATGCCAATACCCCCTGCATAGAGTATTTTTTGAACTTCGTAACCTGGTTCGTTTTCGTGGAAATACACATCGGCATGAATGCAGTGATAGAGAAGCGATTTTCCATTATCGAGTCTTTTTGAAGGGAATGGAATTGTAATCACTTTTGTGTATAGCTTAATGTTTCGCACAAGGTTTTCTCGTAGCCACTCTAGGTCATCCACCGAATTCATCCCTGATTTCACATAACGGAAAATGATATTTTCACGTAACCGATGCTCAACCTCCACTCTATAATCGTCTGTCTGGATGCGCTTAGTTTTGAAGTACATTGGTGTCACAGTTCTTAGGGCCCCCGTCGGTCCAAAGAATAGTTTTCCAGAACTAACGCTCACAAGACGAAGATCGTCTGTTTCTAATCCGGTGTAGTAGCGAAGATCTTTGAATTCGGCATCCAGACTTCGTAGCTCCACAGTATAGCGGCGCCCTTTTCGATAGACCTCATCGTGTTCCATTGGTGTTGGATTACTGAAACAGTAATAGGAAAAGGATCGTTTGTAGTGTTCCGCGTGAAGCCCCTTCTTGTTTTTAGATATGAAATCTCGGATTAGGATGGCCATTTTTTCGTAGATATCTTTCCGTGCAATAGCACGTTGAGTTGATTCAATTGTCAGATACAATCTATACATGCACATACTCCTTTATTAGCGAAGAGGAAGAGAGGTTTTAGACATTTATGTATTCCTAGTTAATTACAGAGTAAGACTTTATTTTTTGTACATTCATAAAGACCTATCGATTGCCTCTACACCTTCTAGAATACTGGAACTTTCAACCTAATTATTTCAATATTTTATGAAATACGCAATAAATTCTTCTATTAAAACAACTTACTGCCGAATTTTAAAATTTAGATTAGTAAGTAGAAACTTAGATTGGCAAGATACTGTTAATGACTCAAAAACATGAAGGATAAGTCCAAGGCCTATTAGGAACAGTCCCTTTTCTTTGTCAAAACAGTCACTTGAGCAAAAATAGCCGTAGTCGCTAACCAACAAAAAAAGCCCTCGTCAAAGGGGCGATGAGATTATCTATAATCGAAACTTTTGGCTAGGGCTTTTCGCTACAGTATGTAATGCACCCATACAGCGATTTAACTGGATTATCAGTTATAGTTAACAACAGTGATAGTATTTAATAAGGTCTTAATAAGAGGAGAAATACAGTGGCTGCAATAAGAGACAATTTTTATGTATATGGGAAGTTTTATAACTATTGTGATGGGGACGAGATAATACAAGAGTGTAGGAGCCATCTCTATATTATTAGAAAGAGCAATTTGGTACCAGGAGAAGATGTTGAGAAAGCAAACCAAGACGTCAATGTTCTTATGATGAACCCCGGGACATCAAGACCACTTCATGAAAACGAAGAGATCAATGAAGTCCAACTACCTCTCAGTAATAGAAAAGCAGGTAATGTTCCAATCATTGAAGCAAATCCTGATAATACGCAATCTCGAATAATGAGCATTATGAATGAAATGGGTTGGAATAGAGCAACTGTAATTAACCTCTCTGACGTAAGGGATAACTCCAAAACTAATAGTACAGGTAGGAAAGCGTGGCAGCAGATTAAAAGCTTTGAAAAACAATTTGAAGGGAAACCCTATAAGAAGGATCATAGCATTTTCTCAGAGAATAGAAATGAGGAACTATCTTCCGTTCTCAACAAGAACGTACCCCTCATAATTGCTTGGGGTTGTTATAAAGGCATGAACAGTCTTAAACAAATAGCGCATTCTTACCTAGAAGGGGAAAGCCTGAACTACTATTGTGTGAAATCAAAGAGCTCTGATTTATCATATTACCACCCTCTGTATAGTGGGTGGAAGTCAGGGATATTAGAAGTTCTAAGGAAATGAACATATATCGCTAATGCCTTCTTTGGGTGGTATATATGTTTGTTATATGAAATTTCTGTTAATATAATTTGTAACATAGAATACAAAATAAGATAGAGGTGAGGTATTTTGGACGTAATGATTCCAATAGGAATAGGGTTTCTTATTAATTTGGCTGCTTTAATAATCTTTCTTATAATCTTCAAAGATCTAATGAAATCATCTAAATGGACCTTATATCTATCCATTTTAATCTTTGTTCTATCTATATTTATTGGGGGTTGGAGAGGAATGGGTCTAGGTGTAATTAGTTTCGGAATGTTTGCCTTAGCTATAATAACTTTAACTATGGCTGCCTTCAGAAAAACAAAGGTCAACAATTATAAGTAGATAATCAGATCATCAAATAAAAACAGTTGCGCCCTTTCCATGAACGCAACTGTTTTTATTTAGACTAACATTGTAGAGCTTGTGGGCCAAAGTAAGTTCTAATACCTGTAGCTGCCCAACTAATTTCTCCCTCTACACAAGAAACTAGCTCTTTATCACAGCAATTGTCCCCTTCTCCAAATACGGACCAACATCTGTCATGTGCAATACAACACTCATCAGTCTTATTTATTGGGGTGCCCCCGCCGTTATCTAGATCGTAACCACAATTACCCCCACAATGTTGATATCCACCTGGTAAACAACCATCAGCAGTCCACCAAGCTTGTTGCTGGACTTGTTCTTGGTCAGCAATAGCCTCATAGTCAGAGATTTCATCTACTTGGGTAACAAGACTGTTAGCTTTAGTTGCAACGTTAGCTACGATTAGTTCTTCGTTATCGAAGCTGAACGTATATTTATAATTTTCTTGCCCTTTTAGAAGAATGTTTGCGTGAAGGTAATGCTCCCCTTTTGGAAGAGAGTTATATAAGATGCTAATAGTGTCGTCTTCATTTGTTAGTTGAATAATGGTTGAATTGAACTTTTGTAGGTCTTCAGTTTGCCCCATTACAGCTTCTAATGTATGAGCAGCATTTACTTGTAACTGTTCCAACTCAAACTCTTTAACTTCATGCATGGAAGCAACGGTTTTAATGAATTTCTTGTTCTTAAACAAAGAATTGACCTTGTCCGTTAACTCTTCATTCTTAATTTGCTTTTTAGACAGTAATTTACCAATCATAATATCACCCTTTAATTTTATTAAACGTATACGTTGTCACATCCACAATGGTCAAATACATAGTTACCACCGCTAAGAGCTACATAGGTAGCATTACAGTTTACTACGGAGCAACAAGAACGTTTTGATCTACAGATACCACTTTGAGTAGTAACATCTAATTCCTTGTTTTCTTTAGATTTCTGATTGTCTTTCATAATATTGCACCTCCCATGACTTTTAATCACTTACAATATTTAAAGAGCGTTAGAAAAGGAATAAGTCAAATGATTATTAAATTAAATTTCTATGTTCCATGTTTCAAGAAAAAATAAGTCCCACAAAGGAGACTTTATCTTCATTGATTAGTAGAGAACTTCGAATATAGTCTATTCAAATTCAAATGCTTTTCTCTAACTAAACCATTTACTCGTTTTTGTTGAATGTATGAAAGGATATCTTTGCTGCCAAATTTATTGTATAGCAAGGCAATAGCTCCTGTAACATGAGGTGTAGCCATTGAGGTACCTGTTAATCTTGAATACTGATTACCAGGAGAAGTAGACAGGATATTAGTACCAGGAGCAAGGAAATCAACTTGTTCATTCGTATTAGAGTAATAAGCGGGGGTGCTATTCTCATTAAGAGCTCCTACTTGAATTACGTCTGTGAAGTATGCTGGAAATGTTATTTCTTTTGTACTTGGATCTCCATCGCCTTGATTACCTGAAGCACCTACTGAAATAATACCCTGGCTAGTGGCCATTCGTATTAGATGTTTAATTCTATTGCTTTTTTCAGAAGTCCCTAATGAAAAGTTGATTATATTGACCTTTTCCCCTTCTGGTCCTCTCCAATTAACCGCGTACTTAATTGCATCCGCCAATATATCGATACTAGTTGCTCCTTTTTCATTAAAAGTTTTGAGTACTAATATACTTACATTAGGGGCTATTCCAACTATGCCGTTCTTATTGTTATTAGCCGCAATAATACCAGTTACGTGAGTGCCATGCCCTGTGTTGTCACTTAAATCTTCTGTTGATTCACCTTCAACAAAATTCTTTCCTCCAACTATATTTTGTGCTAAGTCCTCATGTTCCACATCACAACCACTGTCTATCACAGCGACCACTACGCCACTCCCGAAACATCCTCTTTTCCATAAATGATCACACTTGATGTCTATTAGATTGGTGGGTACTTTTTCGTCTGGAAACACATTCGTTTTCAATTTAACTACATTAGGTAATTTAATCATGGTTATCACTCTTTTTAGCAGCGGGTATGTGACAGTAATTATGAAGTTTATTGGCTGCCCTTTGTATATCTACTAATGCCTCATATATCACAGTTTGTTGTTCTCTATTTAATTCAGGGTTATCTAGTGTTTTTGATAAGGAAGAACTTAGACACCTTGAATCACATAAACACTTGAAAATGTCTGTTTGCAATTAAATCATTCCCTTCTCATTTAAGGCGGTACTCGGATTCGAACCGAGGATCAGGGATTTGCAGTCCCTTGCCTTACCACTTGGCTATACCACCATGGTATTAGTCATTCTTTTTAACTATTATCAACTCTTCAATTTTCTGTTCAAATCTGTCTATCATCCTCTCTAAACGGTATACAAGGTAAAACACTAGAAAGGTGAGGATATTAGTGTCTTTTAGGTGATTAATTATCGAATTTAAGAGTATATCCACGAGTACCCCCACCTTTACTGTTTACTTGCTTAATTCGTATGACATTTTCCCTGGGCTGAATCCTTGAATGGTAGACTTTTTATCGTCTTTGTCAACAACCATAAAAGGAATTCCTTGTACATCATTTGCTTGTAATACATTTCGATTTTCTACTTGATCAACATCTTTAAAAGTGTAGCTATGCTTATTCTCTTCTAACCATTCTTTCGCTTTAATACAGTGTGGGCACCATGATGCTCCATATAAAGTTACATGAATATTCTCCATTCAGAATTCCTCCTATTTGCACATCTACATAGTAAAGAAGAACTGGGAAGCATATAGTCAAAAGAACATATAAACTTTTTAAATTAGGGATTTAGTAGTATAGTTGAGAACATATGTTCGCAATAAATATAATGTATTTTTTGACAAATTATGATTATATTTCTTTTTAGATGTAGAGGTGGTACTAAATGGAGCTAAAAAATCTCGTAACTGGAGTAAATGAGGAAAAACTGAATAACCCCATAGTAGTAAATTTTCTAGAGCAGGAATCCAATCAACTTCTGTATGAGAGGTACAAGTTAAACCCTTCCAATACTAACAAAAAAGCACTAGATCGCCGCTTCAAAGAATACTTTAGAGAAATTAAGCTTATTTCTTATATCAACAAACTTATTTATCATTATTCTATTGACTTTGACAAAAAAGTAACTGCAAAACGGGATAAGTTTCAATTAACTCTCGATAAACCAATGGACACTGATAAAAGCACTAGCCCTATAACAATGAGGGACACTATTAGTATTAAAGATTCCTTGGACGAAACAGACTTTAGCTTACAAGAATTTATTTCAAACCTAGATGCTTACAAGACTTGGAGAAAGTTAAATACAAAACAGAAGAAGATACTAACTTTAAAGTATAAATACCAGATGAATGACAAAGAAGTGAGTGAGTTTATGGGGGAATCTAAACAAGTTGTATCCTATAACCACAATAAAGCCTTGTTGGAATTAAAAAAAAGTTATGGGGGTAAAGGGAAAAATGTTAATTGCGAACTCTAATGATCAGGAAGAACGTTTCAATCAAATTATCAATGCTTTCGACCCTAAAATTAAGAAGGTGCTCGCAAATACTCCACTTCAAGAGAGGGAGGACTTAGAACAAGAAATTAAGATTAAAATATATGAGAAAATGGATGTTTTAGATAGCTTTAATGCTCCAGGATTTTTTGAGTTTCTGACAAACTAAGATTACTATAGTAAAAGCCCGTTACTTAAGAAGTGAACGGGCTTTTATTATGCGATATTTGAGACAATCTATACCATTATTGTGGATTTATTTTTTTGGTAGACCTTCATTCAAGAATAATCCAAAGAATCGGAATAAACTCAAAATTACTCTTCTGTATACTCCGCTTATTAATTGGATTTATTGGGTATATATGTTATATTCTGGTTTGTGAATCGGAGTTACAAGTCTATTTTTAATTGCTGGAGGGTAATAAATTGTATGTATGGAAAAGCAGAGGATTTCTTTTATGTAGTTTATTTCTAACATGCTTGCTTTTTGGTTTCGTTTTATTGGGCTTAGCAGATATTAATCAAGAAGTATTGGGTTGGATTTACCGTTTCATTGTTGTAATAGGAGTAATTTGTTTATTGCTAGGTTCATTGAGTTTGATTTCAAGTGACCGGGCGAAAAAAGTTAAATTAGCTGCAACCTTTGTAACCTTAATGAACATTGTGATTTTTTTATTCTTATTTTAAGTAAGATAGCAAACAATTATTCTTACTGCTCTTGCAAGGAGGGAACTAGTGAAAAGCTATAGTTTACTAAGTTACTTATCTCTGTTATTAAGTATATTAGCTATATTACCCTTCGTAGGAATTATGGCAGCCATTGTACCCTTTGTTCCTATATTAACCAACCTTTTAATTTTTTCTTCAATGATTTTTTCTTTAGTCCTAAGTATTCTCTCTATCAGAAAAGAAGATGAAAAAAACGCTCTTGCCATATTAGCTATATTAATTAATATTTCATATGGCTTATTCTATTTATTTGTAGCCATGATGGCTAGAATGGCTTAATATATCACAACCGTAACATTTATATAATATTAGTATTCTTTCAAAAAGATGGTCATCGCTTTTGTAGCGATGACCATCTTTTTGATCTTTAAATTAAAGTGGGCACCCATCTAAAAAATGGGCTTTATATCTGATACCTAATCCCATAGTAGTATCACCAGGGCAGGACGCGTTCCCATAACATCTAAGTAACGTGTCGTGACAGTCGCAAGGGTCACCGTTACCGGCCAGACAAGTATCATGATAATAACAACAAGCATCACATTGGTTTACAGATGGTCCACCACCAGCATCTCTTTGATAGCCACAATAAGAACCACAATAATTGTAAACCACGTCATCAAATTTACAACAAGGCTCCTTCCCAAAAGGTGGGTCTTCGAAGAAACATGCTCCAGCTGCAGTATCTTGCGTTGTTACAGTCTCATCTGATTTTCTAGCATCACTGAATTCCGCAATTTCACCCGGCTTACCATAACCATGTTCAATTTCACTAGAAACCTTAAGTTCCCCGTCCAAGTATTTTTCATGGATGAACGTATTTGTCCGTGGGTTGTATTCCCATAATTTTTCAGTGAATTCAATTGTATTATTATTGTGATCTTTAGCTTCAACTACTAAAATCTGAAGGTGCTCGTTAACATAATAATAGATAGTCACTAATTTTGCGAAGAGTTCCCCGTCTGTGACGAAATTTGTAACTGCCACAGTTGGTTCGATCTTTGCAGTAATATTTACTCTCATCTGAAGTATTTTGCTTTCCTGTAAATCACCAGTAAGATTCTTTGCCTCTTGAAGATTTGAAAACATACTAATAGACTGGTTCATCATCCATCCTCCTTTTAGTTTATAAATAATAAAGTGAATGAAGTTTCATTTCAGTAAAAAATAGCGTTGAATTTATGGTTATTTTCTATGATAAATCATGCCTAACCACACACTTTCGTATGAATTTGGCGACTAAAACTTTTAAAAAGGTTCATATCATTTATAACAAAAAGCCCGCTTACTCCTTATAGTAAGCGGGCTTTTTGTTATAAACAGTCATCACATATATGTGGAAACTCAATTACTCGTGCATCATCAAACATAGGGTTATTATGGGATTCTAGCACAAATGATTGTTCACAATCCTCGCATGTATTCGTGGTGTAGCAGTACTCCCCTTTTACGAAGAAACCACCGTTCGTTTTAACCTCATTCATCAGATTTACTTCTTTACTCATTCCGTTCACCGTTCCTTTCTGAGATTAGTTTTCTTGCATTGCTCGTTTATAGAAATGGTCAATAACTGATTCTCCAGCTTTATACGAACTCAGGTTTAAATAGAATTCCTCATCCAGATTCTGTTTTAAATGTGGCTTCTTAATTGCAACATCTTGCCCTTTCTTTGAGAGAACACCCTCAAAAATGCTCGGACAATAACCTGCATTTATTGTTCGTTCAAAATACGTGTTGATTAAGCGTCTCATGTTCTTCAAGTGATTGAGATAAAGGCTTCCTTTGTCGACCTTCATTTCTAAATAGCTTTCTACTTCCAGCAAGATTTCCATAGTTTTGATTGCATTTTCTGAGTTGATTCTTAGATCCATTAGATAATCCTCCAAATATTTATATAATGCCGTTTGTAGTCCCAACGATTGGTTTCTAAATCCTATGTGAGTATGGATAGACTTAAAAGACTAGCTCGACTTGTCCGTTTTCTCTTATGGATACCGGATTAAGCGGCTGGCTCACTTTAGTCACCAGGCTCATACCTCTTTGTTTAGCTTTGAAAATACTACTGGCCACTTTATTACCAATGGCTTTTATAACACCACCATCAACTGATTGCCCGAGCATTTCATACACTCGATTCACTGGTATTTGTTTCGAGAATTCAAACCAATCCGGAACATTCAGTATTCGTCTTATTTCGTTGATTGAAAGGAAGCGCCATTGCTTCTTATCTTCGCTTAATAGATAGCTATTAGAAGGGCAATGGCTTGTATAGCGACGGAGCAAACATTGTAAAGGTCCCTTCGTTTCTCTTGTTATAAATGTCTTCTCAAGTGAGCGGTTTCTAAATGCTTCTCGAGATTCAAAGGAAGCCATCCACTTCTCCATCGACTTCCATTCATGCTTTACTGATTTGTGGTCCAGATACTCTTTTAACTTTCGTCTTTTAGGTTTGGAAGGCAGTGAAGGAAACTCAAATTGATAAAAGACTTCCTCCGACTGACAAGCAACAGCATAGGTTCGGTTCCTCCTTGCTATAGATGAACCGAATTCATAGCTATCTATCTTTTTCTCAACCCAATAAGGAAACTTATCTTGTAGAGCTTCTTTCATATATTGATAGCCGCTTGATTCATAAAACCGCGGTACGTTCTCAAACACGATTACGGACGGTTCTGCAGCTCTTAACAAATCAACAGTACCTAATATTAGATTTTCAAATACATCCCCGTCCATGCGCCCCAAACTTGAATGTGAGTTGCATGGTAATGTACATAATGCTACATCCGCTTTTGCTACTTCGTTACAATCCCTCAGATCACCTACAAAGACGTAGCTATTCGGATAATTAAGCATCAGATTTTCAGCGCTGTCGTCCTCAAGCTCTATTTCCTGAACAGGTGTAAAGTATTGTGTATCTATAAAGCTGGCTGTACCAACTCCGGCTCCTGCTCCAATTGAAAGTAGCTTTAATCTTTCATCGCTCCGCTTATCTTCTCGAAGCTCGACCTCATCTTTAGAAAAGAGATTAAACTTCAGCGGACGAACGACTACTTGATGAAGCGTTCCCTTTTTAAATACACATACCTCTGCTTTCTCCTTTATGGAGATAATGGAAGTAAAACTGTCTCTTGCGGTGTCGATGAGTGGACGCTTTTCGCCACTGTGTTTGTTAATGCTGTAAGATACATGGATGGAGTGTGCTTCATAATCCTTTGTAAACGGTTGGTTCTGCAAAACGATTTCTCGCTCCTCCTCGTTAACGTGCACATAGACCTCATCTCCTACGCCCCAATTAGCAGCTTCACAGACCATGTGCCGAAAAAAGAGTCTCGGATTGTCTGATTTTTTGCCAATGCTATATACCTTCTTTAATTTTAATAACTGATTCATATATGCCCTCAATGAAACAAGTACAGGGAATGCCCCTCGATACTTGCTCCAATGAGGGGCTCCCTCCCTTGCTTAACTAATTTTGTTACTTCCTCGCCTTACCACTATCAATACAACGACAATTGGCTATTTTTATGGTGTTGTCTACCATCCTAATCATTAATTAACTAAAGAAAAATCCTTATGATCCCTTTTAAATAACTCAAAGGCCGTCTTACTTATTACCGTTCCCATGCCCAGCAAAGAGATAGGACATAACTCGTCAAGACGTGTTTCGTTTAATTCAGTAAGTACTTTCGTTAACTTAAATGGGTCCATCCAAGATACTGTTAATGACTCGACAGCATGAAAGCTAAGTGTTGCTTCATTCTTTTTGTACACCGAATACTCCTGGAGAGCATCAGGACCGAAAGAATTGTTTATTAGCAATAAGCTCCCAACCTCGAAGTATTGGAAAGGCAATTGCACCTTCTCTGTAATCTCTTTGGATACTTGCTCAACCGTAATCATAATGAATCCTCCTAAAAAACTGATTTATATATATAAAAAGAAGCCTATCTACGCTTAATTGGTAAATAGGCTTCTTGTTATAACACTTTTGGTATTTGGTTGTCAGGAAAAGGCGTGTATGCAGGCCATCCTACTTGTTGCATGTCATCATCCAGTTTTTCTAACGTTTTATAAGAAACAGGATATGTATTATTTATAAAAGGTTTAGCATGATTACATGGTACAAGAAAATCGTGCTTCCTAGAGATAAGTCTACCATCTATTACTTCCCCACCATGATTTGTATCAATAACCAAAATAATGGGGTGGTATAAACCATTGTTACAAAAGATAATTGCCTTCATATAGTGAATCCCTTCGCCAAAATTCTGAAGCGGTGGTATTTCTATTCCGGCTAATGTTCTTATGCAATTTAGTTCTTTCTGATATTGACCGTAAAAGACAGGCTTCTTCGTCGATAACATCTGCTGCATAGATTCATCTTTGTAATGATTTACTGTTTGAAATATGGTCCCATCCGGTAATTGTAATCCCAGAAGCGGCACCTCCCTAAGTTAACCTCCGTAAAAAGAGCCAAAAAAAACTCTTGTTATTGATTATTAAGCAAGAGCGTAGAGCTCGAGCAATCGAATCAACCCCAAGAGGTTATGACTATTACTACAGACCCGCTAACCTCAAGGAGAAGTTGCATAACAAAACAAGTAAAAAAAGAACTTATGTCTAAATAATACCATAGTTTGCTTCTTATTGGAAAGCATGTAGTCTTTTTATCATATATATTTTAATTACCACACCTCATTTAAAAGGGTCGGTAATAAAGCTAATATTGCCGTTTATTAGTAGAGTGTATTGCCCTACTCCTTGTTCATTTACATACCAACACATGAAGTTCCTAAGTCCCTCACTAGCTTTATGATTATGAAGCGGGTAGGGAGATGAATAAGTTCTCTCAGAAGCTGCAACTAATGAGAGCTCATTGGTATCTACGAACCGCTTTGGATTAGTATTGATAATCCAAGCTCCAAATTCGTTGTTTGGGGACACGTACCATAGCGCGTCCTCTCTGGTTGTTGGTATGTCTGGTTGTTGCGGGTATTTAGAATTCTTTATGTGCTTTTGACCTTGTATGCTGAAGAAGTAGTCTGAATCAACTGTAGCAGTAAACTCGTCTTCAACTATAGTGAACTCATAGTCATCACCTTCATCTTCAGTCAAATCATCACTCGCTTCATTCCAATAATCATTGTTACCTTGCAACCCTTCATCCGCTAAGTAAGAGTTACATCTTAAGGCCGTTTCAGGAATGGAGGTGTCTATTCCGTCAAATACACTACAGCGGTTTGTAAATAGGTCATATAAAACACAATTTGAACACGATCTTTCGATGTCATTCTCTTTAACACTTTTTTTATTATTAAAATCCACTTTGACTACATTGTTCACCGTTACCACTCCTCTCAGCTCTTAGATGAATCTAAAAACTGCTGGCATAACTAGCGAAAGTAAAGTCACAAAGCCCCCACCAATGAATAAGGAGCGGGACCACCTATGATGAGATGGTACCTCATGCATTCGATAGAAGAATCGAATAAATATTGCCACTAAGAACATTCCAATCGCAGTATGTATGCCTATTCCTTGTATGAAACTGATTAAATACTTTACAATCAGTTTAAATTGCATTACATCTTCTGTCAACATTAATATTGGAGCAATTCTTAGTAGTAACACTGTGATGAGAGTACCTATCATGGTTCCTCTGGCTCTTTTAGTCCACTGCGGATTCTTAAATGCAATGGCAAAACCCAATATAACAGCCGAAGTAACGAACATTATTGTAAGTATATCGAACGCTACTGTAAGTATACCTGGTATAGAGTTAACCATGTTTACCACATCGTCGCTAAAAGGATTCTGAGCAGAGGTATCCGGCCCCGTTGGAATTGTTGAGAAAGCCATTATTATCCCTCCGATCTATTTATGCTTGAAACGAACAATAGATTTGTCTGAACGAAGTTCCCCATCCACTACTGGCGCATCAATCTCAATTTGGAAGCAATCATGCTTAAGTTTGATGAATTGGTCAAATTCAGCTAGGTACTGATACTCCACACTTTTGTTGTACGCGTTGCTGCGCAGGATTTGATTAATCTTGGAAGCATTGACCGTTCCGCTTATAGCTAAGTGATACACTTTATACTGATGCACCTTAACCTTCATACAAGTGAGGTGCTTGGAGAATGGCACGATAAACTTCTCAAAGTAATGCTTCTTCACATACCCCTTCCAGCGCTGCCCTTTCTCGCTTTTATAGGATTCAGGAATTGCAATCTTAAATTCAAAGTTGATGTTTTGGTGGTCTATGTCTCCGTCTGGCATAACGTCAACTTCTATATGGCAACTTTCAGCTAGATTACTCAATGAGTCTATCCATGAAAGATTAGCGTAGAACAAGTTCTCTTTAAGATTCTCTAGAAACTCATCGTCATGGAAAATCCCAATCGGTCCTTCATCCATGATTGTAAGTTCCTTGTTATTTTTTATGATAGAGATTTTAGTACACCCATAAGAGCGGTTCTTCAATTTGCTTACAAAGTCTTCGATATAATTATCTGTAAATTTCATAGGTAATTATCCCCTTTCCGATTCACCTTAAAATAGTAACATAATATTTTTTACCTAGATAAAACAAAAGTCGAATATAGGCGAAATGTCATCGACATGATTCGACTTGGGGCGAAAGTTACACGTTCACATGGTACTTTTGACCCGTTTAAAGTAGCGAACAAAAGAGAATATAGCAAAATTCGACTTTTAATTAGGTTCACTGCTTTAAACGGGCCCCAACAACCTTTTTAGTTGTTGGACCCTGGCTAAACTTAACTACATCTGCTTGTGTTGTGCTCGAGATAGGTTTGATTACTCGTTGATTTCTTAATTAACGTACAAGAATTCAAGTACGTATCTTCTAAATATCTCTCTACATCAACGATTACTAACTCATTTACACCGATTAGGTCTTTCTTTTGACCTGCGTGTATCCAAGTGTCATCGGTTCCATCTGAGAACAGAACGTAATGTCCTTGTTTTTGCAAAGTGACTCCGTACCAAGTTTGATTACCATAATGCCTATCGCTAACAAGATGAGAAGCATATTCCTCAAACTCTTGTGGGATTTCAAATGCACTAAACTCGTACTTCGCTACATGTCCTGGTGCAGACTCTAAACCTTCAATCTCTAAACCTGCAGCATCGGTGTTTTCAACCATAAACTGAGGTTCCATGGTGTTACCAAACTCTTCATGGTTCTCAGTAGCGATTACGTCATCTAAGGAAGATAGGTATTCATTAAGATCATCCTCATAGTCCAGGAAGATTTCTGGTGAACTAGCTTGAGAAGATTCCTTGGTTTCTTTAGTGAAGTACAGAGGGAATTGCGCTTCTAGGTCTTTAACCTTCGTCTCTTCCCCTTGCAATTGCAACTTCTTGTGTAAAGTCACAACAATTTCCTCAAGGTGTTCACCGCTTCCAGCTACTTCTAGGTCTGATAGAGTGTCAATCTTCGTCTGTAGTCTGTCTATCTCTTGTTGGGCAGTAGGTGCTTCTGCTTCTTCAAAATCACCCGTCTCGTAAGGTAAGTTACTTACATATGCTTCAACCTCTTTAAGTAAGTCTTCAGTATCTGTACCTTCTATTTCCGAAACGTCCCTATGATAGTGTTTAGTTTCAGTTTGACTTCTGTACTCAACAGGTAACTTAAATGAACCATCGGTATTAAACCTACTAAAATCAGCGACGTGATTTTCCTCTTGCTGTTCTTCACCATTTTGTTGTTGAATCTCGGTGTTAGCCTTAATTGACTTCAAATAAGCTCTTCTTTCCTCAAGTTCAATGGATAATCCCATGTAATATTCATGAAAGAGGCTATAAGCCAACATGAAGTGTTTAAGTAGTTCTACTATGGATATCTCTATCATATTCGGTTGTTCCTCCTAAAAAATTGATTAAGCAAATAAATCAAAGCCTAGCTGACCATCTGATACTTTGCTCTTTTTCTTGCCTTTGGAATCATTACTTTGGACCACTTTAATTTCGGGCATAACAAAGTCGGATTTTCTAGGCTCTTCAATTAGGTGTTTTATGACTTGTCCATCAAAGGCAAAGTCAAAACCGAACGCCTGTATCATATCGACCTCTAATACGCCATTGTTAAATGTAAAACCATTAACCTTACCGCTTGCGATACGATTAACGATCCTTTCACTCTCTTTAACTAGTACGTTATAAGTAGGTTTGGACTCGAAGAATCCTTTGGCCCAAGATACTAATTGGTCTTTTTGGGTTGGGGCTTTCTTCTTTTTCTTACCGATGTTAGCCAATAACTCTCTGGCTCGGTCAGAAGTTTGAGCAGTCCATTCTTCCGTTGAACCTTTAAGCCCTTTCCCGCCTTCTTTAATCGAACGTATTAACATGGCTTGTAGATCTTCGCTATCGGCTCCTAACATGGCATTAATACCATCAGAAGAAGCTTCACCATTCATGGCTTGTGCAGCTTTATTCTTCTGTGCAATGATGTTAGCCATATATTCTTGGAACGTGTCTCGATAAGCGAGGTAATACAAGCGGCATTCTTCTGTTTGACCAATGCGCCATGCTCGTTTCGATGCCTGATTAATCGTATAAAGACTCCAACTAAATTGATAAAATATGAGTGTTGGTGTACATAACAGGTCCAACCCAACCTTTACTAGTTCTGCTGAACATATAATGACGTTATGCCCCTCATCCTCAACCTTTTTCCGTAACCATTGTGACCGTTTATTTGTAGCTACCGTAGAAGAATCTAGGATTGCAACCTTTGCCCCTTCTACTTGCTCACATATCTCTTTCAATCTTGGACGGACGTCGCGGTCTGCATTCGTAGAGCCAGTATCTTTCACATAAACGATTGAATTCCGACCTTCAGAGATCTCACCAGTTAAAAGCTTTTGTAGTTCCGCTTCTTTTGGTGATACATATGAATCTGCACTTATATGATCAGGCTCCCAAATGGTCTGTCTTTCTCCATCATCATCCAACTTCATCTTCACAGTTGGATAAGAGTAAGGATTATCAGGATAGCTTATGCCCGTTTCGGTGTAAGGCAGATACAATTTATAGCCCTTTTCATGAGAATTAATTATACTTTCAAACGAAGAAGCCATGGTTTTGTAAGCCTCTCGAATGGGTTCGTCCATATCCACTAGGATGGTAGGTACGTTTACGAGTTCTACCGGATCTGGCCAAACATCTTTCAACCGTACGAGTACAGTGTTTTGTAACAAGAACTTACCGAACACAAACGCCGATATACCAGGCTTAACCTTTTGTGTCCGCTTTGTTCCCCCTCTTGATTGTTTGTTGGAATATTCGCTTGAGTCTTGTTGCTCGTAAACTGTTGTCTCGATGTTGCCAAACTCGTGATTCCACTTGGAGACTTCTGAGAATTTATATCCTGCCTTTACCATCTCATATGGAAAAAGACGCCAGAGAAGGTAATAGACATCTTCCGCTGCACCACCAAACAAGGTTCCAGTACCTGCTATCACTTTGTTTACTGAAGAGGCTAATGAGCCTAAACTGTTCCCTTGAGCGGTCATACCACCTTTGAGCTCGTGCACTTCATCGACAATGGCTACGTCAAAAAAGCCTTTCATTTTTCTACGAATGTACTCGATGGCAGCTATACGACGTGGTTCACCTTTCTTTGATGGCGGATCCTCTTGGCTTAGTTGAACTTGCCTAGCCAAATCAGGGTTTCGTTGCTTGATAGCGTGCATGAGCTTTTTCTCATGTTTTGTCCATTCCTTAAAGGATGAATAACGAGTTGGTGATTTCTTAGTCCAAAGCGACTCTCCGCACTCGCTACAAAAGGCATTGGCTGGCTTCTGACTATTATGTAGACGTCTTCCGCTTCCAAATTCACCTTCTATCATCACCCGCTTTTCAATGACCTCTTCTTCTTCACCGTTGTCGTTCATAACAATCCTCTTGTCTTCTACTACTTCGTGGGCTTCTCCACATTTAGGGCAGTAGTATCCATAACGATATGCAGGTAGTTCTTCCTTTACCTGTTTAGTAGTCTTTTTGTAAGAAAAGTCTACTACCGGCTTGGTCGCACAATCATTACGCATGGTTGTAAAGCTGACGACAAAGAAAGTCGGAATGGTAGGTTTTGGTCGTCCCTCGGCTATCCATCGTGTATGGTAATCAATTAATTCCTTTGTATTCTTAATGAAGATGACCTTTGATTTCCCTTTAGGAAGGAGATCATAAATCTCTTCAGTAGCCCATTTTTGAGTTAAGCTTGGTGGGACCATTAGGATACTATGAAACCCTGTTTTCCCCTTCATTTTTGCCCAACCATCAGCAATAGCGGTCATCATTTTGCTTTTTCCGCTACTCATCTCTCCTTGCAAGATTACAGATTTCTGGTGTTGTAGTCTCTTAGAGATAGCGGTTGAAACATGGTTTTGAACAGGAAAGAGTTCCATATTGTAAGAATCAAAGTATTCATAGGTTGGATCTTTAAGCGGATCATGTTCAGGGACAATCTTAGTTGAAAGTTTTTCTACCATTGATTGGTTGAATTCCAACATGTAATCCGTTAGATTATCTATTTCTTCTAGCCGATTTCCTGTACCGCTTCTAGGAAACTCTAATCGGTTTGTTTGGATTAAGTCGGATACAAGCTCATCGGCTTGCTCTTCTTCCATAGCCAACTCAAACAGCGACATGCCATTTGGAAAGAGTCCCTTGTCATAGTAATAGGGAACGTCTTTTATATAACCGCGGCTCCAACATTCTTTATAGATTTCTTCTTTCCAGTTATCTTGTATAGGAAGTCCATAACGCGAACCCTGCATGACGTTTAAGAGCTCATTAGCTGGGTTTCCTTCAAATGAAAGGATGTATCTCCCTTTGACCAAAATGTCATCGTGTACAATGGCAATTACCTTCTTGCTGCCAACCTTCATCGGGAAGGAAGTATAGGCTCCTTTTTCAGAGAACATATCAAAGTGTTTCTGAAATTGATAACCTGTCAACTCTTTCTTACCTTCACCAAACTTTAATGCGTTCCACCCCGAATCAATCGTGGTTTTAATAGATTGTATAGTAGCATCGGCACCACCAATCAAAGCATATAATAGTTTATGACGGTCCCATCTATCAGTCTCCACCGCTAACCCAAAACATAATGCTTGATGCCAGGCGCTATCGGGTACGTAGCAATCAATCATCGCTGGCGTGTCTTCAGTCTCTTGGAAATTGAATAATTGTTTGTTGTTCATAAAAGTCCTATCTACTTTACAGAAAAGGGGATCACCCCTATTCCATAAAGAAGAATAGGAGTTCACCTCCTAGAAGTAATTCGATAGTTGTATTTTGTGTAACCTTTCAAGAGATTACTTAGTGCATAAGTACACCCCTTCCAAATGATTTATCTATATAAAAAAACGAGAATATAGACGTGTCGCGCCAAACTCTCGTTTTATTGCCTTGCTTATAGGTTTTTTGAACACAAAAAAGCCTACAGGATTGGTAAGTGAACACAATAGAATGTGCTAAGACTTACAACCCCATAGGCTGTGTAATTCATAATAGTAAATAACCTGCTAATTCATTAAACTGAATTGCTAATCATAATGGTAAAAGAAAATCTTTCCTCTTGATTATAGTCGATTATGTCTAGAATGACAAATGAATAAAAATTATAAGGGTATATTTCTCCTGACTGGATTAATCTATTATTTAGCTAAAAATAAGACCTATCCCAAAGGGGATAAGTCTTGTATCTGTTAACTGTTATAACTTATTAATAATAGAACGGTTTTTATTAGGCTCCTCATATCTTATCCCACCTTCTACTTCCCTTTTTTTCGAACTTTTCCAGCATCACTTCTTTTAGCTCTCCATCTACCATCATTGTTTTTGGTTCTAACTTCTCCCTTAGTGGGGCCACTTTTTACAATAGGTCCTTTAGTATCTCTTGGGCTTGGCATACCAACTCTCCTCCCTCAGTCATGTCTATTTGCTTACGCCTTTATGACTATAAAAGTTTCATTATATTGAAAATAAAAAATTGTATTATCCCATCTATAGTTGTTAGTTAATTTAAACGACTAATAGAAAAGTTAGAGCGAAGGTTAGAGCGATGATATATAACAAAGGAGAGGTATAGCTCCCTGGCTAGACCTCTCCTATTTTAGGGTAATACAACTCATTATTTAAAATAGACTCATTTGCCCTTCCTCCCCCATCTCATACACAAGATCTTCTTCTCGGATATTTACAGAAGGAGATGCAGCAGGCCTTAGCTTTCTTTCTTTTACAGTTGGAAAGCTATTTTCTACACGTGCGAATAGGTTATCGAAGTACAAAGAGATTCGTGCAATATACTCATCATGGTTGGGATACTCCGGGCCTGAATAAGCTGATTTCATGAAACTCGAGCGAATCCCCTTATGCCATAAGTAAAGCTCATAGGAACGAGCGAATACTTCTGTGGGTTGTAAAAAGTAACTCGCATTAAACTTGGTCTTCCCATTCCATAATTCCTTGAAATCACTACCTGCAGGTAGATCATCTACCGTTTGTTGTACTTTACGACTGTACATTTCAATGATTGGACGGAATTCTAATGCTTCAGAAACCGTTGAATGACTAGACTCCGATATCGTGTAATCGAGTTGATGCCCTAGTTCATGACAAAAACTATCAGGATGTTCGCGGTCAATAATCGTTGCATTAGCATGAGGATAAAACACTCCCGCTGCTTTTAAATTACCTAACCGCTTAATCCTGAAGCTCCCCTCTGAATACGGGATAAACACTTCTCTAGACAGCTTCTTAAACTCATCCTCTAAATCTTCAAATGTATAAATAGAGGTACGTTCTTCTTCTGTAAGATCAGTATCATATAAGTCAGAGCGGAATAACACCTCATTGTCCAATTCAACGTAAGAATACTTACTCTTGAAGGCATTATTGGTCATAGCGGTCTTATGCTTATTACTAATTTGCTTCTTGGTTTGAAAGCTTCTTGCGTAATCCGTGCGTGATTCTAGTTGCTTTTCGGTTTTTTGTTTTACGTGTTCGTACTGATGTATGAACTCTGAAATCACAATATCTTTTAGTACTGGGCTATCAATATGATATGAGATTTCATCCTCCATATAAAAGTTTTTTTCGTAGCTATCAAGCCACTTAGCTTTTACTGAATTCTCATACGTCGAAAGGTTATACTTTTCAACATAATACAGGAAGTCTTTAGCGAAATCTTCTGATGAAGGGATATATAGAACATTACCATCATCAGTTGTTGCCATAGATGATTGCTTCCTCAATAACTTCTTCACTAATAAATATTGAATTGTTTCAACATTAGCAGCAACAAACTTAACTAGAGAGTTATCTAGAAACACAGTGGTCAGCAAGGTTGCGAGGTCGAACACTCTACGCGATTCATAGCCAACGTTGCGTAAAAATCTCAGGTTGCCATGCTTTTTAGCATTGATAGGGGCAAGTAATAAAGATAGCCCGGTAAACTCCCTGCCCTTCTTATCTTCGTAACATATCTCCATTGGAAGATACTCATTTGCTAGTTCTTTAGCATGTGGAATATCTAAGGTTTTTAACTTATTTGCACATGCAGTAATAAGTTGGATTTTAGGTATGTCGTTATATTTACCCTCGCTCATATCCTCGGTAATCGATATCTTGGAAGGTCCGAAAGAGATCTCTTCAGTGAACTCCTTCAGTTGTTCCATATCCATCTTCACAATCAACTTCTTCATCTTTCTCTTTACTGTTGAGACGAGTTTAGACGATAATTCTTCATCATCAGATTTTAGTCTGGTGTTGCTGAGCAAATCGCTCATTCTTACGGCTAACCCCGCTTCTTCCATATTGTCGTTTAGCAATTGTTTTTTCGATACGGTCGTTATTCGTTTACTCATAATATATCTCTCCCTATTTTTGAATTAAAAAAGCCCATCAAAGACTGAGCTTTAATGGGCACCATTTCGTTTACACGTATTTTTTGATTATGCCTTGAGGGGTTATAACCTTTACAGATACAGACCGGATAGTACGTTCGACTGTCTTCTTGGTTTTGGACCCGCTCTCATGCACTTTAGTTTCTTCCTCACGCTTAGTGGACACGTTCTCTAGTCCTTGTACTAAATGATAAGATTCTCCTTCTCCTAGCTCTCCTGTAATAGCACCTGCAGCAAGTAAAAGAGCGAGTTGCCCCTCGTTTTGAGGTAGTATTGGATTACCACCAATCTCGAGTCGTTTAACCTTACTACGTTCTCGGAAGGCAGCAAAACCTTTGCTCTTTAGAATCCCCTTAAAGTAGTCCTCCTTCTTCTCCAGACGGCTATAAAACGTCTTCACGGAAGGATTACCACTATGGACTTCCCAATACTTGCGCCCTACTAACTGGCTTATGGTAGAGACATTCTTCTTTACAAAGTCTTCGGAATCCATATTAGACAAGAAGCTAAAGAGTTTCTCGTTACTCTCAACAACATTCCCCTTTTTACGGCCTATAAAGATACATTGCTTAAACCGCTCATAGCAATCCGCTTCATCAGTGAATCGCATTACTCCAACATCCTCAAAGTATGAAGATAAGTATCTCGCAATTTTCGGATTGGAAAAGCGGTAGGATGGAATAATGTATATTAGAAGGCCACCTTTCTCAAGCTTTCTGCAGTTACGCTGTAACTCATCTAACTCCTTCCGACTTGCTTCTTTATCGTCATAAGACTTGATAGAAAAGTCATAAGGTGGGTTTAGAAAGAGCAGCTGAAACGATTCGTTTGAAATCACCATTGATTCAATGGGTGACTGTACAGCTACGTTAAGAGCCTTCTGAGCTTCGCTGGCGCGATTCTTATCCAACTCCACACCATACGTAGATACTCCATCATGGCCATCAGCGAGTTGAGATAGGATCGCTCCTTCACCACACGTTGGGTCCAGCCAGGCACCTTCATCCTTAACATCTAGCAATTGTCTAAGATGCTCTCCTTGTATATGAGGTGTCGGGTAGTATCCTGCCAACAATTTGTTTCCTAAATTAGACATTTCAATTCCTCCGTATTTTCATAGATTAATAAAAAAAGGTGTTTCCCAGGAGGGAGACACCTTTTAAGTCATGTGTATTTTTTATTGCTCTCCAAAATCTTATTGGACTTTAGAATGGTAAATCATCATCCGAAATATCAATAGGTTCACCACTATCATGGAATGGATCGCGTGATGAGCTATTATTGGGTGAGTTATGATTTTGATTCTGGTTAGAGCTCGGTCCTTGAGAAACTTGTCCATTACCATTTCCAGAATTAGAACTTTTTGATTCTAGGAATTGAACGCTATCAGCAACAACTTCTGTTACAAATACACGTTTGCCTTCCGAATTATCAAAGCTTCTGCTTTGAAGACGTCCATCTACACCAACTAAGCTACCTTTCTTCATAAAGTTAGCTAGGTTTTCAGCGGCACGACGCCAAACAACGCAATTAAGGAAATCAGCATCTTGTCCTCCTTGTGAATTAAAAGGACGATTTACGGCTATCGTGAAGTTAGCAACGGCAACTCCATTTGGTGTATAGCGTAAATCCGGGTCCTTAGTTAGTCTTCCTACTAGTACAGTTCTGTTTAACATATGAATCCACCTCTCAATTTTTAATTAACAGTTCCATCTTTCCATTCCTAATCCAATTAGTCTATATCGAAGAAATAGCTAATTAACGCATCTTTCATTTTGGAGCACTTTTCCTGCCAGGTTCTACATATCCCAAGATCAGTACTGATATGGAAAGTGTTTTCCCCTCGGAAATTCCAATACACCTTTTCACCATGTCTACGTTCAGCAGCTTCTACAAACATAAGTGCTCGTTTTAAGGCTCTTTTGTCATCGCGTGTGCGACAATCGAATTGTTCTACAGCCCCGGTGGACGGTATCCGAACCTCAACAAACTTTCTTCTTTTGTGTAGAGCTCCTTCCCCTTTAATGTGAATATCCCTTTTTGTAAGTGTTGACATATCCATGCCCTCCTAAAAAATTGATTAGCCGAATTATTGTTGAAAACAAAAAAAACGACCTATTAGGAGCGATTAGTGAAGTTAGACCACAACATAAACATGTCGTGTTCAAATCTCATCAGTAATCAACCCTAATAGGTCGTTTTAGTTCATTTGTATAATTGGCCCGCTAGCTTTTATAAGCTGCTAATACAAAATATAAATCAAAAATCTATAATTCTATTATATATTAAAACAATTCGTTCTACAATATTAAACCAAAAGAGTTAAGAGCAAGTAGTGTTTCTACTACTTACTCTCCAACCATACCATCTCCATCGCGATCGTCCATATATTTATATAGCCAATGGTCACTCAAGATGGGCATACTGAAACCAGCATCTTTTGCTTCTTGAATTGTCACCTGTCCATTACCGTTAGTATCAATGCTAGAGATATCACCATTGGTGTCACTGTTTGTATCCGAAGATTCATTCTCATTGTCCGTTAAACCAAGTGATTCGTTTGTTTCATCAGGGTTCACATTATCAAATGTATCAATGATTTCGTTGCCCTTTATTGTATAAGTGTACTGATAACTGGAAGGAATCTGTGTTTCCGTATCAGGATATGTGATAATCGCTTCAAAATTTGTCGCTCCTCCTGCGCTACGGATACTGTCTTCCATATAAGCTTGGTCACCATGTCGGTTTAGCGTACTCTCTTGCGGAGTGATGTTATAAGCATTTGATACGCCACCAAGAGAATCAGCAATTACATGTCCTTCATCTAATACGTCACTTTCAACACCAGGAACCTTTGCTTCATCCGAGTAGTATCTACCGGACGATAATACGGGTTCATTACTGTCATCTTGTAAGATGATTTCGTCTGCAATGACACGTATTAGCTGTCCGTGCTCATTCGTAAATCCCCAATAGTCACGTTCACCATAACCAATGTCAACGGCAGCGTTAGCTATACGATTTCCGGACAGATCACCGCCATCGACTTCAATAATATTGTAACCTGAGAACTGTTCATCGTTTGTTTCAGTTGGTGTTTCCTCTACTGCTACTTCTACTTCATCTTCATCAATAACCGCAGCGGTAGCTTCTTCCTTTTCACTATCCTCATTAACATCATCTGTAGTTTCTTCTTCCTTTTCGCTATCCTCATTAGTATTAGCTGTGGTTTCTTCCTCTGGATTTGTTTCTTTATCTGCATTGGACGCATCTTCTGCGTCGGTACAACCAACCATGAATATGATTGTTAATAGCAGAATTAAATAGTTCATTTTCTTTTTCAAATTAGGACTCTCCCCTATCTCTTAGTTGAATAACTCAATCACTTTCTCAATAAGTACATTTTACCACATAATGTTATAATTTCTTATAGGATGATTTTATGTGTCTGAACCGAATAGTTTTCAAATAATATAAAGGAGTGTACTAACATGGTTCAAGAGAATAAGGGAAAGAATATGGTAGTAATTAACTTATGGTTTAGTCCGTGGGAAAAAGAAAATTATATTAATTTATATAAAAAAATGCTAGATACTTACAATGAAACAAACAAATTAATGTATAGTAACATAAGAGAACGCTTTAACAAATACCGAGAAGATGTGTTGAATGAATATTTGTCTCTTTATAACCCAGAAGATATTGATTACGACGACGTTGGTAGTTTGGCATTCGATAGATTGGAGCATGATTACTTAATGGAATACCAATATCATTTTTCATCTATTGTTAACTTATATCATGTCTTTGAACAACATATACGAAAGCTTTTATACAAAGAGATAAATCATAAATTTAATCCAGTGGAAACCAAAGAGAGCATGCCTAAATTTGCCACTAGATTTGATCGTATAGAAAAACTTTTAAATTTATTAGATTATCCTCTAAGTACAACACCTTCTTGGTCTAAAATAAATGAGCTTAACAAATTAACTAACACCTATAAACACGGGGATGGGAATTCAGCTACGAGTCTTTATAATATAAATAAAAGTATCTTTATGAATGAGGCTACGCGTAATTTCTATTATAAAGAAGTAACAAATGAGGGAGAAGAATTGTACGTGAAGTCTCTCGATGAAGAGGAACTTCAGGAATTCAGAAGAGAAGAAAAAATATTGTTAATGAAAAAAGAATTAAACACCGCCACAGGGATTATTCTTAGGAAGGATAAAACAGAATTTAAAGACTACTTAGAAGCAATTATCGAATTCTGGGAAAGTTTCCCTGAGCATTTCAATGCTGAAATAGAAGTCTAATAAAAACTTCCATTTCTAATCATCGTTTTTTAGTGGATGATTCCTTACTTAAATAGTGAGCACAAATAAAAAAGCGACAGGATTATCTATAGATATCCTGTCGCTTTTAATGTAATGTATCCTTCTAAAAAATTGATTGTAAGTTACTTGCGTGGTAAGTGGTTAAAAGGCATTGATAAAAGCACTTGTTTAGCTGTATGAGGATTCATTCTCTCAATTATACTAAACGCTTTAAAGCAATCCTTTTCAATCTGATGTTCGTCCTTGTTGGTCTTATCTAGCAACGCGACGATTTTCAAGTAAACCTTACGACTATTTACCTTCGTGTTTATGTTCATCCTACTTCACCAACGCTTTTAATGCTGCTGAGGGTTTTTTCCACTGAAACGATATCAACATGTTCACCCTTAGCATCGCGACATAATCCTTTTGCATGGGCTAAGTCTACTGCATGAACATACATATCATAAGTAAGACCTTTCTGTAGATACTTCACTAGATATGTGTACTTCTGAGGGTAGGAGATACCTTCAAATACTTCTTTTATGGGTAGGACACCTGTTACATTATCCTGGGTCATGATATAGATAGGAAGTGCTGTATCGTCTCTTGTGACCACTATACAAGCGGGCTGCCCCAGTATGATGTTAAATGGATAAATCTTGCCTTCAGCAATGATTCTTCCATTCTTCAAGATTAAGGTATCCGTTAATTCAAATGTATCTTCCCCTACTAAGAATGATATTGGATGGCTAACTCTTCTCATATCACATATTCCTCCTTGTCCTCTTCAATAATAGAAAAGAGATCATAAGTACTGGGAGTAATGTCTTCCCTCAACTTATCGATCTCTTTTAAACATTCAACCATTTTTAAATTTTTCTTTCGTTTAGGTCGCACCTGCAAGTTAACATGGTCCGGTACAACGACAATGCCGATGGAATCCTTACGAAAAATCCCTCTTGTATCAATTGTTTCAATGGATCTCCATTTGTAGAGTTCTTTTATCCATTCATGTTGTGTACGCTCCCCTAACGGTAATTCATACTCTATGCCTTTTACTTGGGGCTTGTAGCTGTTTAAAGCCATATCAAACAAGAAAAGCCCTCCATCCATGCTTCCATTAAATGACACGCGGTATCCATGAGTGGAATCAGATTCATTTTGATTGGTAAATGGACATATCTTAAATTCGTGGCCATCTGCCTTCCATACAAGTACTCCCTTTTCATTTCTAAAGTGCATACCTCTAAGGTGAATACATAATTCACTAAAAGAAACGGGTAGGAAACAAGTAATTTTGTACATTAACAATCCCTCCAAATTAGGTTTCTTAAGTAAAACTACTCATGTTTGAGTTAAGAAGGATGGTTAAAACAATAAAAAAACCTCTGCAGTCATTGATAACACGTACACGTAGTACGAGAATCATAACCGCAGAGGTTATATATATATATGTCTTATTGTTAATTAACCAGCTAATCTCAAATGAAGATTGCAAACAAAAGTAAAATATACTTAATATAGATATATT
>NZ_AULI01000019.1 GCF_000425205.1 Pontibacillus halophilus JSM 076056 = DSM 19796
CGTAGGGAAGACGCTGAAAGCGTCGAATTAACAGATTTAGCAAAAGACTGAAAATGACTTTCTAGATGCATAAATGACAACCCTCCACTGGAAAAATTCACTTAAGAAGGATAACGATAGCTTAGTAGTCATTTCAAGTTTTGCTTAGCTTGACGGCTATGGAACCTGTCCCTCCGTCCCGCAACTACCGTGCAGGGATGTCTCCGCCGGCTGCTTCGTAGCGGGGGTAGAATTCTTGGAGGAATTGGTTGGTGATGCTCGCGTCGTGGATGAATAGCATGTTTTCATCGTTGACTTCGTTTCCGTTCGTGCTCCAGTTTGTTGATCCAACAATGGCTGTTGGGTCACTTCCTGGATGAGTCGCGTCAATGAGCATCGTTTTCGCGTGCATTTTGCGGTCTTCATTGTCCTCGTACACAGGTGCTGGGTTATTCCAGCGCACGTTCGGATTGTTTGTTGATGTCTGTGATGCAGTGCGTCCTGTCATCTCGATTGACGCAGACCACCACTGATTCCAGAAGCCTTCATCAAAGACCCCTTTCACGTCGAAACCAGTTCGAGTTCCTTCCAAATCGTTATAGGAACCTTCCCATTTGTATTTCAACTCATTTACAAGCTGCTGATCTGACCAAGCGAATATCATAAAGTAAGAGCTATAATCTGCGCTCGTTTTCACGTAGTCCGCCATATGGCCGATGGCATCGTCGCCAGCTGAGAAGTAAACGTCGACCGTCTTCCCACCAACAGATACCGTATGCAACGTGTTGTCTATTTTACGGCTACCAAAGTTGGCTGAACTTGCGTCTGGGGTTAATCCAGACGCTCCCCACATTTCATCAAATTCCGTCTTGAATACATCTGCTAGATTAGAAGAGTGAAGCTCTACAACGTGCTGCGTGTTCCCGCCTAGAATACCATCTTGCATGTTGGACTCAGAACCATATAAGCCAGTCACGGTGAAGTTCCAGCTGCCTGTGAACACCCATTTCCCATCCACAACTGCGAACTTATTGTGCATCTGGTCGCCAGGGGAGTAATAATTTCCTGCGCTTTTCTCTTCCCCTTTAGCCAATTCATAGCCTGACTCCGTTCCAGAACCAACGCCAACCGTGACATAATCCATACCTGTCACAGTGGAAGGCAATCCGTGCTGCTGACGTAACGCTTGATCCTCAACTGCAAACATGATTGAATCAGAGAACACGTCAATGTCGTCAGCCGTGCCAATCTTGCCATCGTTCCCACGCACCATCTCTTCTACATAGAGGCGCATAGTCTGGTAACGTTCCGTGTAGTGAGGGTCGCTACCGTCTTTCGCATCAGCAATGACCCGCACATCCACACCATCAGAAGCTTTAGCAATCAATGCATCGACTACGTTCGGCAAATTGATTTCATACGTTGCGAAATCAATTGAGGTCGTCGCCTCATTAATGCGGTTAATCAAGCGATCTTCAAGGTTTACATTATAGTTCGCTTCATTTCCACTCGTTGCATAATCTGTGTACGCACATTTATTAAAGTAAACGTTAATCGCACCAGCTGCGTTCGATACGTTGTTCAAATGTTCCTGTGAATCACAAGTAGGTCCGTTGCTCCCTGGGTCACCTGATCCTGTCGAGCTACTATTCTGAGCTTTCGGTGTCCCTAAACCTCCATTATATGTAGTCGTCCCATCTTGCCAATTGGAAGCATCCGTCCCATTGATTGATGCATCTTGACGCGCCATCGTTGCATTAGAGTCATTATCCCCCGCATGCCATGCGTCCACTGTATCAATAACCGCACCACTCTCATCTCGAAGCTCAAGCACCTCGCCAGAGTTACTCAACGAACCCGTGTAAATCTGGTCGGATGTAGCATCTGATACAGTACTGTCATCCGTTCTTTCTAGTAAATAATATCCTCCGCTTGGAATGGAGCCTGTTAAATCAATGGAAGGAGAACCATCCGTAGCATTCAACGTCCACCCCTCAAGAGAAAGACTCCCTCCCGTACTGTTGTATAACTCAATCCACTCGTCATTGTAACTGGTCGATGTCCCCATCCACGCAATCTCATTCACCACAACATCTTGAACCGTTGACGCGCTTGTTGCATGGTCGCGCATCGGCACCATTGTTGCGATTAATGTAACGACGACCGCTAATGCCAACGCCTTCTTATGTCTCATCCGTCTGACACTCCCTATGTATAGAATCATATTTTCACTCACAGGCACCAATGTAACACAAACCTCACAATAAATTTCCATATTTATAAACACTTAACACAAATAGGAAAAAGGGCAGTGAGTCAAACTTTTATACGGACAAATCTAGTCTTATAGGCTCCTATTTATGGCTGCATCAGGAAGTAATCGGTTAAAACTTCATAGACTTTGTAAAATTATTGTAAGTAACACCAGACACAAGGGATATTTACATATGAAGGAGATATAGATAGAGATCTGGCACATAAGTTCGTTGATGAAAAAAGTGATTAAAGAGTAAAGTAGGAGTAGCAGGAGTTATGCTTCTTGAATGAAGGTGTTGAACGAGGAGGAACGTTTATAGAGAGTTAGTTAAGTATAAGCGGTCAAATAAAAAAGAGTAGAAAGCGCTGGTTGGAGAGTACAGCTGAAGGTTATTTAACTAAATTCCATAGGAGGAGTAGCAATGATCATACCTAAAGACATTAAATACGAAAAACTCCCAGATTACATGAAAGAACATCTAAGATTTTTCGGTGCAGATAAAGTAAAGGAAATAGCTGTTTTTATGATAGTGATGTTAGATATAACCTTATTACCTGTTTTAATTCTATCTTACAGACCCATTGATTCACTTATCACTGTTCCTTTACTAATTCTTACGCACTTATGGTTCTTACGAATGATTATTGTGGAGCCCTTCAAGTTACAGCTTGAAACCATGCTATATTTAGGTGTACTAGGCGCTGTAGGAACGATTAGCCATTATATCGCTTTGCTGAAGATCATTTATTCTCTGTCTAACGAAAGTACATTAACGCTTTTAGCAACCGCTACATTTATTACAGCGGGGTCTCTATACGTAATGTCGTCACATCAAATAAAGAAGTACAGGAAATTAGATTATGAACGGGATGAAGATAAACAATGGTACAATAAAAAAATTTTTTATCCCTTTCTGTATGGGTCGCCAGTATTAGGATATCTAATTGTACAGACGAACAATAATGCTCAGCAACATGTGATGTTCATACCAATATTACTCTCACTAAGTGGAATCTTAGTGATGATTTATTTCGCTTCTAGGTTTCTACACAAATACATGTTTATGAAGAAGAATCCCCACCTCCTCCGCTATCATAGACCGATAGGTAAAGAAAAGAAAAAATATATGAATAAAAAGGGGTTTGAAATTAAATGAATGACATCCTACTTCCAAATGGTTCAATCGTTCTTTTGCATGGCGGTGAAAAGAAGATGATAATTTATGGTAGAAAACAACTACATATAGCTGAAGAAGAAAAATTTCAGAAAATCCTAAAGCAAGTATAACTATTGAATACGGTTGAGATAAATATCCATTCAGAAGCATGGAGAAACATAAGTTAAAATTCTCTGTGCTTTTTTATATTTGTATAATCGTTCAAGAGGATTCAGTCATATAAGGTCGTTAGTTATCGATATACAGATACCCATCAATGTCTCAATATGCTACCTACTGTTAGGTGTCTTACCCAAGCTTTCAATTCCGTTTCCATTCTCATAATTGGTTAATTATAACAATAGACTATCATCTCAATCTTTCTCTAATCATGTCTTTAATTAACCGCTCTACTGTTCTACCACATTCCGTTGCAAAAGATAAATATCCTCAATGCCCGACTTGTACCTTCAATGCCTACCACCCCAACCTCTCCATTAGCTAAACTATGAATCTAAGCATCTGTGCTCAATAATGCTGATTAGAAAATTATTCCACATTTAAACGGTAGGATAGGAAAAAGTCTAAAGTCTCGCTTGGAAACGGCATCTAGAGGAGTATGAACTCTTATCTACTAGACTTCGAGTTTCAAAGACCAGTTCACACCAAAGAAATAGATTGGAAATTTTTCTACCACAATAAAACTATTATGATAAAATTTTACTAGTAAATTAGAATGAGTTACTAGGAGTGAACACATGGCATTTATTAGACACATAGGTAAAGGGATTGGCACCGTGGGGGGCGGGCTTGTTGGAGGAGCTGTAAAACTAGCTGGCAAAGCCGTAGGCACGAAAAACGAAAATATTGGGCAGTGGATGGAAGATACCGGGTCTACTATAAAGACGGCGTCTGAGACCGCACTAGATAACGCGGGCCAATTTCTGGATGGGGCCGTGCAAGGTACATATGGAGTCATTACGAGAGAAGAAAAGCATAGACAAGCAGGTTGGTCCGATGTGAAAGACTCCTCTACTAGAACATTAAAAGGAGTCGGGGCAACCGCAAAGTATACGTGGAATAGTGCCGGTACAACGTATAACGGAATCATCAATAAAGATAATGACATGATCATCGATGGCGTGAAGAACCTAGGCAAAGTGGCTGCAGTCTCTACCATGGCGATTGGGGTCATCGACTTGATGGATGGAAGCACGGTCGAAGCTGAAACCATCAACGACCATCTAGTTGATGGTGAACACCCTGAAACTGGTGTGCCATTCCAAGAGAAAACAATCACCCTTCCTAATGGAGATGAAGTCGTTGGAACCTATCCTGTATTCGAGTCCAATTACAGTGCGATCCTCCCACAAGAAGTCTATCTTGAGAGCGACGATATCCATTTCAGAATGGCCAACGACTCCCTATATGAGGCCATTCAACAAAATCCAAATCTCGCTTCTCAAATGGGAATGAATGTTGAGGACGTCAATAGGCTTGCCGTTGGTGACACCCCAGAAGGATACACGTGGCACCACAACGAGACACCTGGAGTGATGCAGCTAGTGGACGAGGACGTTCATGAGAATACGGGACATACAGGTGGTCGCGTGATGTGGGGTGGTGGGAGTGAGAATAGGTAACTACATGAAACACCAATCTGAAGAGATGTTGTCTATTGACTGCTCTCCCACTAAGTTGCTCCAATCAAGCAAAAAAAGCAGGAACCTCCAATTCGGTTCCTGCTTTCTACCCCATAATTTAACAACTACTTTACACAATCTTTCTCCACTCCTCCTCAAGAGGAATCTCCTTCTCAAGTGAGCGACGAGCATGAACAAAGAAAGCTCCAATCACGACTACTGTAATGAAAGCAGCAATGATATAAGAAATATTGATTGGGAGTCTAAATCCAATATCTGCATTCAAGATATAGGAGAAAGTCGCCATGGTCATAAAGGCTGCTGGTATTGTAGCGATCCAGTAATTCTTCCGTGATAAGTACAGATAAGTGGCTCCCACCCATAATGCAATAACTGCAGTTGATTGGTTCGCCCATGAGAAGTAACGCCATAATAGAGTAAAGTCAATACGCGTTAGGATGAATGAAATGACGAACAATGGGACAGCAATCCATAGACGATTCTTAATTTTACTCTGTGTTACGTGAATATAGTCTGCAATAATCATACGCGCACTTCGGAATGCGGTATCACCAGAAGTGATTGGAAGTACAATAACCCCAAGGATTGCTAACGTTCCACCTACTGCGCCAAGCATTGATGTCGACACTTCACTTACAACTGCAGCAGGTCCACCAGTAGCTAACACTTCATTAAGCCCCTCTGAACCATTAAATAGACTCATAGCCGCTGCCGCCCAAATCATTGCAATAATTCCTTCTGCAATCATCATTCCATAGAAGATACGACGTCCTTGTTTCTCTTGTTGCGTTGTACGTGAAATAATAGGCGTCTGTGTTGCGTGGAAACCGGACAATGCCCCACAAGAAATGGTTAGGAATAGCAATGGGAATATCGGTGCGTTATCTGGGTGCATGTTGGTAAGAGACAACTCTGGAATAGGAGCTCCAGTCGTGACAAGTCCAACCCCTACACCTAAAGCACTGACTACGAGTAACCCTCCAAGGAATGGGTAGAACCGTCCAATAATCTTATCAATTGGTAGTAAGGTAGCAATTAAATAATAGACAAAAATGGCAGTTAAAATAATCGGTAGCGTTAACCAACTACTCGTCATGCTATGCAGCAGGTCGGCTGGTGCAGTTACAAATACAGTACCAACTAATAGTAGAAGTAGAATAGAAAAGGCATTTACAACGTGCTTCATAACCTTGCCTAAGAACTTTCCTGCAAGCTCTGGCAAATGGGCTCCTTTATTACGAATGGAGATCATACCTGTTAAATAATCATGGACAGCCCCTGCAAAGATTGCACCAAATACAATCCATAGAAAGGCAACCGGTCCATACAAAGCTCCTAAGATTGGACCAAATATAGGCCCTACCCCGGCGATATTTAAGAGTTGAATAAGCGCATTTTTCTTCTCACCCATAGGTAGATAATCGACACCATCGTTATTTGAGAATGCAGGAGTCGGTCTGTCTGTGTTTACTCCAAATGTCTTCTCTACATACTTTCCGTACGTGAAATAACCGATAATTAAAAGGACAATACTTATAAGAAAAGTAACCATGTCGTCTCTCCCCTTCATTGTAATCGCTTTCATAAAAGGTATCATGATTGCGCTTACAAAAGAGCGGATTCTGTCTAAGATGTTAGAATGAGAAGGTAACATGCATTAAGGAGTATCCGAGATGCATGTTCTCCAGTTAACAAAAAAGGGCTTGAAGAACACGTCTGTCGACACTGTTCTTCAAGCCCTCTCCATACGTATGCTTTTCCTTACAATTCAAGTTCTTTCCTAAGGTCTTTAATATAATTACGACTAACGGATAACTTCTCATCCGTCCCTTGGAGTTCCAACTGATAAGCCCCATTAAACCACGGAGTCAGACGCTTAATATGATTCAAGTTGACTAAATAGCTCTTATGAATACGGAAGAAGGGATAAGCATGAAGTCGAAGTTCCACATCCTTTAAAGGCAACTTCGTCTCATAAACCCGATGCCTTGTAACCACTTTCGTCTCCCTTTCCTCTCGTCCCACATATAGAATTTCATCCGGTGATAAATAAGCAATCCCATCTTCACCTTCGATTGGTAGCTTTGATGGACTTGAAGTTTTCACCGCCTCCGCACGAGTTTGCTCGAATCTCGATTGGATCCGTTCAATGGTTTCACCTAACTGCTCTTCATCAAATGGTTTCAATAAGTAGTCGAGAGCTTCATGACGAAACGCCTCAACTGCGTAGTCAGGATAGGCCGTAGCAAATACGATATGAGGCGAATGTTTAAGCTCCTGTACGGATTTGGCCACTTCCATCCCATCCATCTTAGGCATGTCGATATCCAAGAAGAGAACATCAGGTTGGAGTTGAATCGACTTCATAATTGCGACATCCCCTGATTCTGCTTCCCCCACTACTTCAATTGATTCGTGCTGATTTAATAAATAGATGAGCTCTTCTCTACTCAAGCGCTCATCATCTACAACGATGACTGTAATTGGTTTATTCATAGTGCTCCTCCTCAGGGTGCTTAGGAATTACAAAGGAAATCGCAGTGCCTTCCCCTGGCTTACTTTGTATATGAAGCGTAGAACGAAGGCCATACATTAATTCTAATCGTTTGTTCACATTATAAATTCCGAGGCCAGTACCTTCCGTAGAATGAACCGTTTCAACTCCTAGGTTAACTAGATCATCACGATGAATTCCAACTCCGTTATCTTCTACCAAGACCTGAACTCCATCCTCTTGTTCCAGGATTCGAACTAAGACTTTCCCCACGCCGTCTTTGTTTCTGAGCCCATGCTTGATACAATTCTCAACAAGAGGCTGGAGGGTTAACGGAGCAATCCTTGCATTCAATGCATGTTCATCAACCTCATAGTCAACCTGTAATTTGTCTTCAAAGCGTGTCTGTTCTATGAGTAAATAGGATTTAACGTGTTTGAGCTCCTCCCTTAATGGAATAACTGTCTTGGTTGTAGCACTAAGGTTCTGCCGGAAAAACTTTGATAATGCAATGAGCAAAGAACGAGCTCGGTCCGGCTTTGTACGTGTTAGGGACACAATAACGTTAAGAGAATTGAACAGGAAATGCGGGTTAATCTGAGCTTGCAATGCCCGAACTTCTGCTTCACGTGCTAGCTATTTCGACTTTTCAGCTTCCGCAATTTCAAGTTGTTGTCCTAACAATGAAGTCAGACCTTGTATGAGCTCTAACAGGACATTAGAGATTTCTTTCTCTGACCGCACGTAGAATTTCAGAGTGCCTACCACTTCATTCCTTCGCTTAAGTGGTGCAATGACAGCCGCACCTAATGGACAATCTGGTACTTTACATTGAATGTCTGGATGGTTCGCAATCAGCATCCTTCCTGACTGCAATACCTCTTTCGTCGCATCCGTTTGAATCGGTTCAAGAGATTGGTGATGATCATCCGCTTTCCCAACGTGTGCCAGTATCACATTCCGGTCCGTCATTGCTATAGCGCTTACATTTACTTCTTCATAAATCATCATGCACACGTTGTAGGCAGACGTCGTATTTAATCCTTTCCGCAAGTGAGCAATAGTGGATTCTGCCAATTTCAACGCCTTCTGTGCCTGTGTGGCACCTGCCTTCTCTTCCTCTGCTAAGACGCTCAAGATAATGAGTAAGAATAACGCAGACCCTACCCCATTTGCCACAATCATTGGTAGACCAATCTCTTTGACAAGGTCCCATGCCATTGTAAATGGTTTCGATACTCCTAAAATAATTAACATTTGTATTGCTTCTGCTAAAGCTCCTACAAATAGCGCTGTGGTTAATTTAAGCTTCTGTTTCTTCTTATGAAAGAATCCAGCAACAATCCCAGCAACGATAGCAGATATCCCGCAAGCTACCCCAGTAAATCCACCTAATGAGAAACGGTGTAGTCCTGCAATCAGACCACTCCCAATCCCAATCCGATACCCACCAAACAAACCCGCTGCCACAATCCCGATGACGCGTGAATTGGCTATTCCCTCAGAATCTCCAATCGTATAGCTCACATTTCCAAACAAGGAGGAAGACGTATCATAGGTAATGCCCGTATATGTACCAATAACCCCAAACAGACCAAAGAACAAAATAGCCATGTAATGCTGCTTCGGGTTAAGAACCTTCTGATCAATTAACTCTCGAAAGAAACGAAATCTTGTAATGATGAACGCAACGGTTACAATAATCCCCAACCGCTCAAGCATAGGAAGAAATAATTCTAGCATAGATGACTCCCTCTCACGGAATTTGCTTTTATTGTAGCATGGGATAAATGGGAGTGGGAGAGTGACTTGTTCTTTGTGGAGGTGGGGGGATGTGTGATAGATGATTTGGACACATCTTTGATAATAGGTATTGTACCAGTAGAAAAGCAGGTGCCTTCAAAGGCACCTGCTCCTATTCCTTATTTATATTGCTACTCATTCCAGACGTCTGACGTGAGCACCTGACACCTAAGCAGGGTTACCTATTCATAGCAATTCCTCGTTAGATTACCCAATTTATCCATTACTTATGTACATGACGTAACTGTTTCAATTGCGAGTTTTTATTTCTTATTTCGTCAAAATATCTCGTAAACTTCGACTCAGCCGAGTAAGAAATTGTTAAATACTCGATTGCTCTAGTCATGCCAATATACATTAATGCCACCTCTCTTTTCTCATCCTTCTCGAGGGCAAATGGCATATTGTCTACATTTAGCATAAATACTGCTTGAAAGTCCATTCCTTTACTACTATCAATCGTAGAAATCTTCGCGGTACCATCATCTTTTTTATAAGCTCTTTTACTCGCGAAACTCTCCGTAATCCACGTAGAAGGAATATCCATTTCTTTGAAAGTCTGCTGAATTGTATCGACGACACCTATTTTGTGCGTTCTCTTTACACGGTAAAGAACAAGCATCTCTTCATATGGGACATTTTTTTGTTCATGGAGTTCCTTCATCTTTAAGGCGACTTCTCTAACTTCAGCCAACCAACTCTCAGCCTTAATGATTAAAGGTTCCGGCCCCTTCCGCTTTGTATTCTGTGGTGGGATGATTTCTTGTCCTTCTAAACTGCCTGCAACAATCTTGCTAGTTTCAGAGAAGGTCTGGAAGAACTCCCAAGCAAAATTAACGATTTGAGTCGTATTCCGATAATTAATCTGAAGAATCTTTGAGCGACCTCTGAAATCAAGACCCGTGTCCTGAAGATAACTTCGCTTTCTACGATAGATATTCTGAGCTCGGTCCTCGACTAACAACATAGAGTATGTATCTTTATTTAACAGTAGCCCGATAAGCTTTAACCACTCAGGCTCAAAGTCTTGCCCCTCATCAATCATGACTGCGTCGTATTTTGGAAGAATGGTTTCACCTTTCTCTAATTTATCGAGTATAGTTGGCAAGTTCTCTTCCTTGATTCTCAAATCATTTCTTAGCCATTCATGAAAGTTACGAACCGATATCCCTTCCATGACATTTCGGTCTGTTCTTGCTGCATCAAATAAGTCTGTAGGTTCCGACATCTTGTGACGAACCAATGACTCGATTGTGCGAGAAAGTGATATATTATAGCACAAGATTAGAATGTTCCAATCCGGATGCTTCTGCTTAATAATCCTTGCTCTTGAAGCAAGAATTAACGTTTTCCCACTACCCGCTACACCTCGTATTAGACGATTCTTATCACCAATCTGTTTCGCCAACTTCTCTTGATGGATATCCATTGTCCCTAGGTCGTGTAAGGATAATAGTAACTGATCCCTATAAGGGGTAGGCTGTTCCAATCCTTTGCCTATGCGTACTTCAGGGAATAGATGATAACGAATTCGATTGATTTCCTCTAGAGTCAATGGTTCCTTTAACCGAAAGGGAATCTGAAACATGTTCAACAATTTCTCAATTAACACCTCCTCAGAAAACTGGTCTTTATCAGGATCAATTTCGTCTCTAGTAAGTAAAAAGACAGGATCAATCACTTCATATAAGTCAGTTCGTATACATTGCTCCTGTGTTAATCTAGTGAACACTGCTCCATATCCACACGGAAATTTAAGCTTCGCCTGATATCTCCCCTCATGATGAACAAGACTCACATCTTTCTTCAATGTGTTCTGAATCTTAAACATATACTCTCTAGCTTGTTTTAATGGAGACTTTTCTGTAAGTAGTCCACTGCTACTCGAATTAATGATCCATTCATCCTTCGTTAACCGATGTAAGCTATTAATGGTATAATCCTTTACCTCTAATACAAGCAACCCTAAGTAAGGACCGATAATAACAAAATCAGGCCGGTAACCATTTATGTCAGGTTCATAGTAAACAATATAATCATCATCTAAATAGTGTTTCAATGTATGAAATAGGATTCTCTCGCCCGCCGTAGCAGAAGTACGTATGGTTTCGGGTACAGTTTGCGACATCCCATCACCCCTTTTGTCGAAATAACTTGTTTTATGATAACTTTACCACACAAATGAGATTTATTGGTAAAACACTAATTTATTTGAATGATATTTTTACTTTTTCTAGTACGGAGGAAAAGTAATTAATAATTTTGTTAGGTTATTTTATAATAATGTTGAATAAAAAACAGCCACTCCAATTTAGGAGTGGCTGTTTTTGGTTTAAGAGTAGTTTTACAAGGTGATAAACCGTCTTAAAACGCAGAGGTCATTTTAATTACTTCCCTGATAATGACTTACAAGGGAAGTCAAAAATAAACCACAAGTTTGATTATTTATTTCATACTAAGAAATCAGCAAACAAAGTTGTCAAACTCGTTAACAGTTTAGATTCTAAAAACGTAAAAAGCATACTTTTTAGTTGGGATGACGCTTACTAACAAAGAAAGCATAAATATTGTGAGAATTTATCTATGTCCTCCATCATTAACGACTCAGATAAAACTATAAACCCTGTTCATATAAAGCATTAAGGGAATACGGAGTCCAGGATTTATATTGGTCTAATAAAGAAAATATTTCAGAAGAACTCTCTGTCTAGAGAAAACTGCCCTTAACTAAGCAAATATTTAAAGGAGCAGTTTTTTTATCAAAGGAATATTTAAGTTTAGAAAACACCTTTTATTAATAGAAAAAATTCACAAAGTGATAATGTTGCTTAAGTTGCTTTTAAGAATTGATACAAAAGATCCCAATCTGTACTTTCATCTGACAATAAATCTAAAACCTCCTGTCGATGTTTTCTTTCTTGATTTGTGAGTTCTGAATAAAAATACTGTACAGTTTCAGTAAGTTCTTTTTTTTCAAAATAGGTTTCTAAGGGTTTTAAAGATTGTACATCTAAATCTAAATGATCTATTTTTTTGATGGCTTCTCTAAACATCTCAAAACTTTCTTCATTGAAGCAATATATTATTAATTCTTTTAGCGCTTGCCTTTCAGCAAAAAAAGTGTATCGTTTTTCCTCAAAAACTTTAAAGGCCTTGGAATTATAATTTGTTTCATATGTATATAAATTTAATATACGACACTCTTCTTTGATAAGATTATACAACTTTTCACAGATGCCCCCTACTATTTTACCCAAGAACCTCTTAATTCTATCGTTATTTAATAATCCAAAAGGATTTTCATCGACTCCTAATCTATTTAAAAATTGTAAGAAATCTTTTTTTTCATCTTCTAAATGAAAATCTTCCATTGAGTACCTACCATACCTAAGCTGATTATAAAATTTATTTAAAAGATTTAAAAATGCATGTTCATTAGGCTTTAACTTCACATTTTGCAAATCATTAATTGATTCCATAAGAGAAACATGGTTGTGGTGTTTAATTTTATTAACAAATAACTCCCCTTTCACATCATCCTCTGGAAGCGACAAGATAATACAGACCTTTTGCAACCTTTCAATACCTACAGAAAGTAAGTACATTACATTAAAGACTTCAGTTGTATCATCAAGCGAGTGCATTTCATCAAAATTCCTTAGACCATCATAAATAAAATTGCCTGAAACATGCAGTTCTTTACCCATATTAAAATTTCTCCATGCTTCTATAGTATTCAACGGTTACTCCTCCTTTTTACCCTACATATGTTTTAATGTAAGTCCTCGTTTTACTTCTTATTCTTCTCCTCTTTTAATTCCTCTAATATAATTGGCATAGTAACAGTCTTCGGTTTAACACCATCTGCTACATAGTTATATTAAGTTCTGGATATTCATCAATCACTTGTGAACTTGAAAAATAGATATCAGGTAACTTCATAGGAAAGTGATGGTGAATAATTTCAGTTGAATATTGAAATCCATACCATCCTAACCCATGATCATGATGAACTGCTACCCAAGCAGGATAAAATCTTCTTTAAAGTACATTCCTTTTAAAATTTATTTGAATCATAGTATTCCTAGCAGCTGAATCTCCTGCATTATTGATTTACATCTTCCATTAACTTAGAGGTCTTGCATCAGTAACTAAGCGGTTCTCTTTTTTAATGGCTAAAGCTGGCTTGTCTTCGTCACAATCATAAGTGTATAATTCAGACTCTAACTTAGGCCTTCTTATTGCATTTAATAACGCAAAGCTAGCAATTAAAAGTGCAAATAAAGAGAAAGGCATACTCAAGTAAGTAAAAATAGATGCACTAGTTAGCAACGGTGATAAAATCCCTAATAACAACGGTTTCAAATTACCCGCTATTAACGGATAATTATATAACATAATGCTGTTCCGTGGATAAACGAAGAAATTTTTCTCGATATCAACTGATTATAGAGAAATATGTTAATCTAGACTGTTATTAAATTAGATGCTTAATATATCTTCGTAATACTAAATACTTGTTTACAGTTGGAATTATATTTGCACTACTCTATTGAAATAATGATGCGAAGGTCCAGCTTATTTGCCACCATGACTAATACAAACGATTAAGTAGAGTTCACCGAGATGAAGCTAACTTTACGCTGTATTATTCTAAAAAATCCTGATTACTATTAAGCTCACCAACTCAATAGTAATCAGGATTTTAACTCAATGTGAAATCTTTTCAATAAAACGGTTGATCCTACGAATACAACCTAAATATCCAATCCACAGAGGACCATACTTCACCACTCACATTTAACTTCTATACTTAATCGTCAATCCTTTAAGGAAACTCCGAGCAAACTTATCGCCACACTCTTTATAATGTTTGTGGCCTTGCTTTCTTAAGAGGGCACTTAATTCACCTTTTGTAACATGCACTCCAGCTTGATCAAAAACTTCAAGCATCTCTTCACCAGTTAGTTTAAGAGCAATTTTCAACTTCTTCAATAGTACATTGTTAATCCACTCTCCAGTAATCATTGGGCGTTCAGGTTGGCCAGGTTTAGGTTGCGATTCCCCTCTTTTATAAGTAATAAGACCGTTTAAAAACCTCTCTACCGTTTCATGTTTCACCGTCTCCTCGACATTACCTAAGCTGTCGGGTTTTGGTTTAGTGAGTATGCCTTGCACCTCTTCTCTAGATACATTCATCCCACCCAAACCAAAGATGTGAATCATTTCTTCGTCCTTTAAATCTAGAGCATATCTTAGCCTAATGAATCGGTCGTTATTTGTCATGTATAATCACCTTTCCTCATTTACAAAGTCCCGAGAATCATATGGACACTCGGGACTACTGCCTAAACTTCTATTTTCTTTTCAACCATGTCACACACTCAACATGACTCGTCTGCGGGAACATATCCACCGGTTGTACTTCCTGCGTCTCATACCCACCGTCTTCAAGAATGCGAAGGTCGCGCGCTAGCGTTGATGGATTACAAGATACATACACAATCTTCTCCGGCTTCACTTCAATCATAGCGTTAAGCAGATTCTCGTCGCACCCTTTACGTGGTGGGTCTACGACAACGACGTCAGGACGTAGGCCTTGGTCTTTCCACCATGGGAAGACATTCTCTGCTTCGCCAACGACGAATTCAGCGTTCTCAATGTGGTTGTGCTTTGCGTTTTTCTTTGCGTCATTCACAGCGTCTGCAATGATTTCAACGCCATAGACTTGCTTCGCTTGTTGAGCTAGGAAGAGGCTGATGGTACCAATTCCACAGTACGCATCTACAACTGTTTCATGACCTTTAAGGTCTGCATACTTAAGAGCTTGGTCGTATAGCGTCTTCGTTTGAACTGGGTTCACTTGATAGAACGATTTAGGGGAAATCTTAAACTCTACATCCCCAATTTTATCGTGAATGTATTTGTCACCGTAGATCACGTTCGTTTGCTCACCTAGGATCACGTTTGTGCGTTTGTTGTTCACGTTATGGACAATGGATTTCACGTTCGGGAACGTTTCAACGATTTCGTTAATGATTTCTTCCTGGTGAGGAAGCTTTTTCGTCTTCGTCACGATAACTACCATGATCTCCCCAGTGGCTTGTCCAGTTCGGGACATGATGTGACGTATTGTACCACGGTGGGACTCTTCATCATACGCGCTAATTCCATGTTTCTCAGCAATGCGGCGCACCGCTTCTACCATGCGGTCATTGTGCTCATCTTGGATGATACACTGATCCATATCAATAATGTTATGGCTGCGCTTCTGGTAGAAGCCGGCTTTAAGCCCGTCGCCATCTTGACCCACTGGAATTTGGACTTTGTTCCGGTAGCGCCAAGGGTCTTCCATTCCCATTACAGGATGTACAGGTACGTGTTCAAGGTGGCCAATCTTCTTCATGGCATCTTGAACTTGCTTCTGCTTCATATCAAGTTGCATTTGATAGCTCATATGCTGTAGCTGACAACCGCCACACTGGTAGTACACCGGACAAGGTGGTTCCACGCGATGTTCACTTGGCTCTGTCGCTTTAATAAGCTTACCGAAGCCGAAGTTCTTCTTCACTTTCACGACTTTCACTTCTGCCTTCTCCCCTGGGAGTCCATATGGGACGAATAAAGGATAGCCGTCAATCTTGCCGACACCATTTCCTTCATGGGTCAAATCTTCAAATGTCACTTCAACCGTTTCGTTCTTCTGCACTGGCGGTTGTGGTTTAGGCATAATATCTCTTCCTTTTCCGTTCAATTTCATAAAGCTAGTTTTCCCTGTTCCGTCTCGTTTCAAAATAGCTGTATTCTCTTCATTGTGTTAGTAACCTAAGGATGGGATTGTATCTGGCAGAGAAAATGGTTTAAACGTTATCTAGGAAAGCGAACACGCCTCCACCATTCTATCCCCAATACCATGCAGTCATAAGACAAGCAACAGGCTAGAAGTTATGGATCCCTCCAACAAGTTGTTTGTCTTACGACAAGCGGAGACAAAAGAAAGACAGCCTTTTACAATGGGCTGTCTTGTTCTTCTCCCCATCGACCTTCAGGGACAAAAAATTCAATGTGGCGATAGTAATTGACAAATTCCCCGGGCAATAATCCGCCATATTCCCCGTCTACATTGAGCTGCATCTTCTCGGCTGTTTCAACTTTAATGCGCTGGGCTTTCGCGTACAGGACAGAATGGTCATGTAAGTGATTGCCTTTAATCGCAAGCGTTGCAAGACGAATCAGTTCGGCGATGTTGACCTTCTTTATAATGACGAGGTCAAAGTAGCCGTCGTCCATCTTTGCATCAGGGGCCAATTTCTCAAAGCCGCCAACGGAATTTGTGTTGGAGACGAGGAAGAGCATGATTTCCCCTTCGTACACATTATCATCGTACTCAATGCGTACAGATGTTGGGCGGAAGGACGGGATCATCTCAATGCCTTTCAGGTAATAAGCGAGTTGTCCGAGCATCGTCTTCATTTTGCTCGGGACTTCGTACGACAGTTCCGTTAGCTTTCCGCCTCCGGCAATATTGACGAAGTATTGATCGTTTACTTTCCCGATATCAATAGGCATGACATAGCCTTCTAAAATGACGCTAACCGCTTTCTGGATATGGCGTGGAACGTTAATGGCTCTTGCAAAGTCATTTGTCGTTCCTACTGGTATAATCCCGAGCCTCGGTGGGTTCTCGGCAGGCGCGAGACCATTGATGACCTCGTTAATGGTGCCATCCCCACCCGCTGCGACAACAACATCAAAGTTACGTTCGACAGCATATTGGGCAGCTTTCGTTGCATCGCCTTCACACGTTGTTGCGTGAGTGGACGTCTCAAAGCCCGCTTCTTCAAAGCGTCGCAGAACTTCAGGGAGCTCCTTCTTAAAGGCTTCTCGGCCTGAGGTCGGGTTATAGATAATACGTGCGCATTTCATGGTTTACCACCTCAATTAAACGAACTTACCTTTCCTCATCATAGCTTGTTTTAGAGCATTTGCCTACCAGTTGCAGACAATTAAAGGTAAGCGATAGAAAAGCACGCCTCGTAAAGCGTGCTTCCAACCTATCTTAACGTTTTTCTAGTTCTTCTGTGATAATCTTGTTCACAACTTGTGGGTTTGCTTGCCCTTTCGTCGCTTTCATTGTCTGACCAACTAGGAACTTAAAGGCACGGTCTTTACCAGCTTTGTAGTCTTCAATGGACTGTTGGTTCTCATCAAGTACGCCGCCGATAATCTCACGAAGTTGTCCTTCGTCAGAGATTTGAACAAGGCCTTTGTCTTTAACGATTTGTTGAGGGTCGCCACCGTTTTCAATCATCTCTGTTGCAACTTTCTTCGCAATCTTAGATGAAATGGTGCCGTCTTCGATAAGCTTAATCATTTTCGCCAATCCTTCTGGAGTAATGGCTAACTCTGATAGCTCTTTGTAGTTTTTGTTCATGTACGCAGAGATTTCACCCATCAACCAGTTGGATGCTTGTTTCACGTCGCCACCTTTGGCAATCGTTCCTTCAAAGAAGTCGGAAAGGTGTACGTTGTTCGTTAAGACCATTGCATCGTACTCAGGCAAGTTCAGCTCGTTAATGTAACGGGCTTTACGTGCATCTGGAAGCTCAGGAATTTCAGCGCGAACGCGCTCTTTCCACTCATCAGAGACAAAGAGTGGCACAAGGTCTGGTTCTGGGAAGTAACGGTAATCATCAGAACCTTCCTTCACACGCATAAGAACCGTTTCTTTCTTCTGCTCGTCGTAACGACGTGTTTCCTGAAGAATTTCTCCACCTTTTTGAAGCACTTCTTGCTGACGCTTCTCTTCAAATTCAAGACCCTTTTGGACGTAGGAGAAGGAGTTTAAGTTCTTAAGCTCCGTCTTTGTACCAAACTCGTCTTGGCCGTATGGACGAATTGAGATGTTGGCATCGGCACGAAGGGAACCTTCCTCCATCTTCACATCAGATACGCCTGTATATTGAATAATATTCTTCAGCTTCTCAAGATACGCATACGCTTCTTTCGGCGTGCGAATATCTGGCTCAGATACAATCTCAACAAGTGGTGTACCTTGACGGTTGTAGTCGACTAAGGAGTAGCCGTCGCCACTGTGCGTAAGCTTACCAGCATCTTCCTCGATGTGAAGACGTGTAATGCCGATGCGTTTTGTATAGCCGTCTACTTCAATATCAATATATCCGTTCTCACCAATTGGCTGGTCAAATTGAGAAATTTGGTACGCCTTCGGGTTGTCTGGATAGAAGTAGTTCTTACGATCAAATTTCGTTTCTGACGCAATTTCACAGTTCAGTGCCATAGCGGCTTTCATTGCGTAGTTCACGACTTCTTCATTCAAGACAGGCAAGACTCCAGGGTAACCTAAGTCGATTGGGTTCACGTTCGAGTTTGGCTCGCTACCGAACGCGTTTGGACTTGGACTGAAGATTTTCGAGTCTGTCTTAAGCTCAACGTGGACCTCTAGTCCGATAATCGTTTCGAAGTTCATTTATTTCGCACCTCCCAAGGATGGCTTATGTGTATGATGGTCGGTTGCTTGTTCAAATGCATGTGCAGCACGATAAACCGTAGCTTCATCAAAGTGTTTACCAATGATTTGAAGACCGATTGGTAACCCTTCAGAAGAGAAACCACAAGGTAAGGAGATTCCTGGTACGCCTGCTAAGTTTACAGGGATTGTTAGGATATCGTTCGCATACATCGTCATTGGGTCTTCTGTGTTCTCGCCGACTTTGAACGCTGGCGTTGGTGTTGTTGGTCCAACGATGACGTCATAGTCTGCCAATACTTTGTCGAAGTCTTCTTTAATAAGCGTACGAGCTTGCTGTGCTTTCTTGTAGTACGCATCGTAGTAACCAGAGCTAAGTGCGAATGTACCAAGCATGATTCGGCGTTTCACTTCATCACCAAAGCCTTCACTACGGGATAGCGTGAACATATCTGCCATGTTTTCAGCCTTCTCAGAGCGACGTCCATAGCGTACGCCATCGAAGCGTGCTAAGTTCGCAGATGCTTCTGAAGAAGACAATAGGTAGTAAGTGGATAGCGCATACTTAGAGTGTGGAAGCGTAACTTCTTCCCAAGTTGCACCTAAGTCTTCATATACTTTAAGCGCTTGATAGATCGCATCTTTAACTTCTTGTGCAACACCTTCAGCTAGGTATTCTTTAGGTACGGCAATCTTCATGCCTTTCACATCACCTGTTAGTGCTGCTGTGTAGCTAGGTACCTCAACGTTCGCAGATGTAGAGTCCATTTGGTCTTGACCTGCAATCGTTTCTAGGATGTATGCATTGTCTTCTACGTTACGTGTGATTGGGCCAATTTGGTCAAGAGAAGACGCAAAGGCAATCAGACCGAAACGAGATACGCGGCCGTAGGTTGGTTTTAACCCAACAACGCCACAGTAAGCTGCTGGTTGACGGATGGAACCACCTGTATCGGAACCTAGGGAGAATGGAACTTCGCCAGCTGCTACTGCTGCTGCAGAACCACCGGAAGAGCCACCTGGTACATAATCTGTATTCCATGGGTTACGAGTTGCTTTGTAGCTTGAGTTCTCGTTAGAAGAACCCATTGCAAATTCGTCCATGTTTAATTTACCGACAGTTACGGATTCAGCGCTATCTAACTTCTGGACAACGGTTGCATCGTAAAGTGGGTCATTCAAGTTATCGAGAATTTGGCTCGCCGCTGTAGTACGAAGGCCTTTCGTCACGATATTATCTTTCACGCCAATTGGCATACCAAATAGAAGACCACGGCCTTCTTTCGTGCCACGAAGTTCGTCAAGCTCCTTCGCTTTGTTGCGTGCTGCTTCTTCATTTAACGTAAGGAAGGCTTGCACTTCTCCATCAATTTCTTCAATACGGTTGTAAGCTTCGCTAAGCAAGTCGTTTACGCTAATCTCTTTGTTATGTAGCATCTCTTGCAAATCTTTCAGCTTGTGGTCAAACAAAGACATGGGGTGACCCTCCTATTCTAAGATCGATGGTACTTTGAATTGACCATCTTTTTGTTCTGGTGCGTTCTTTAGTGCTTCTTCTTGTGTGATCCACTTCTTCGGTTCGTCTTTGCGCATCACATTCTTCAAATCTAGAACGTGTGTAGTTGGCTTAACGCCTTCTGTATCTAATTCGTTTAGCTGCTCGGCAAACGAGATAATGTCATCTAGCTGCTTTGTGAACATCTGTGCTTCTTCTTCTGTAACGTGCAATCGTGCTAATTGGGCAACGTGCTTTACTTGTTCTTCACTAATACGTGACATAGAATAACCTCCATTCGTATCGAACCTCACATAATATAGAATGATACCAAACAATACCGCTTTCAATCAATGTTCCCGTCGCAACATTCGACAAAAAAAGAATCCCGCCTTGCGGAATCACAAGGCGGGTGTGTAACTTTCTTATAGATTTTCTGTTGTTGCGCGTGTGAATTCTTCTTGGATTTCCTTAGATGGTTCTTTATCGAACAAGCTGACGACAATCGCAGCCAATGCACAAAGAAGGAATCCAGGAATCATTTCATAAAGTCCGAAGATGGAAGCCATATCTGCTTTTAAGATTCCGCCCCATACGATTACGACAATTGTACCTGTTAGAATACCTGCAATCGCACCGTTACGTGTCAGACGCTTCCAGAATAGACTCAAGATAATAATTGGACCAAATGCAGAACCGAATCCAGCCCAAGCATAACTTACTAGCTCAAGAACCGTGCTTTCTGGATTGTAAGCGAGTGCAATGGCAATAAGTGCAATTGCAGCTACAGCGAAACGACCAACCCATACAAGCTCTTTCTCAGAAGCGTTCTTACGAAGAATCGCTTTGTAGAAGTCCTCTGCTACTGCGGAGGAGGATACAAGAAGTTGAGAGTCAATCGTACTCATGATTGCAGAAAGGATTGCAGCTAGTAGAATACCCGCTACAATTGGGTGGAACAGAACTTGTGAAAAGGCGATAAAGATCTTCTCAGAGTCAGCTAGCATTTGAACGCCGCCCTCATTGATCAATTGTACGCCGAATTCTGTTAGCCCAGCTGAGTTTCCTACATCACTTACATAAGCTAGTCCTACAAAACCTGTGAAGATAGCCCCGTAAAGACCAAGAACCATCCATGTAATTCCGATAAAGCGCGCTTTCGGAACGTCCTTAGGTGAACGTAGTGCCATAAAACGCGTAATGATGTGTGGCTGACCGAAGTAGCCAAGTCCCCAAGCAAGGGATGAAATAATAGCCATAATCGTTACACCTTCAACCATTTGTAGGTGAGAAGGATTAATTTCACCAACGATGTTCACCGTCTCGTTCCAACCGCCGATTTGATTAACCGCTACAATTGGTACGATAATTAAGGCAGCAAACATCAAGATTCCTTGTACGAAGTCTGTCCAGCTTACCGCTAAGAACCCTCCAAGGAATGTATAAGAGATAATAACGGCTGCGCCGATCCATAGGGCTTGTTGATACCCTAGACCAAAGGATGATTGGAATAATTTCGCACCGGCTACCATACCTGAGGAAGTATAGAAGGTGAAGAAAATGAGAATAACGAAAGCGGAAATGACACGTAGAATACGTGATGTGTCACGGAAGCGATTCTCTAAGAAGTCCGGAACGGTAATGGAGTCATTGGCAACCTCTGTGTACGTACGAAGACGACGTGCAACAAATTGCCAGTTTAAGTAAGCACCTACAGCAAGACCTACACCAATCCAAGCCTCAGACATTCCGCTTGCATAAATAGCCCCCGGCAGTCCGAGTAAGAGCCATCCACTCATATCAGATGCACCCGCGCTCAAGGCCGCTACTCCAGGCCCTAGGCGGCGACCACCTAATACATAGTCTGACAAGTTACTTGTTAAACGATAGGCCGCAAAACCTATGAAAAGCATTCCAATTAAATAAATGATAAACGTAATTAACGTGGGAGTACTCATCTGCTCTTAACCTCTCCTTTCAGTAAACAATGTTATAGTTGATAGAATGATTAGTATTGGCATTGGCACGAACAACCAGAACCATGTGGCCCCTTGAATCGCGTAATCCATTGATTCACCCCCTTCAAGTGGTCTTATACAAAACTATACAATATACAAACTATTCTGAATAGTACAGTTGAACGATTACGGCTCGGTTTCCGCTACATACAAGTATTAATATAACACACATTAATTATCTGAACATTGCAAAAGTTATTATAACGCACCGTCAATGTATGAATATGCAAATATTTCGCCATATTTGGGCAAATAGAACGATTTTGGCTATACATATTCACCAAGATTAATAAAATTAACCAGTTGCTTATTTATGTAGGTTCCATTGGAAGTAGCTAAACGACCCTCTATCAGTTAAGATTCTACGAATACCACAACCCGATGAGAAGCTATATATTCTAGTAGCGACCACACCATCTTCCAAACCACCAGTAAATCTTTCCCTTTTTCTTTAACGATTAAGCTCTTTCTGTCACTTGAAATAAATTCACTCCTTTCTTATAGTTAATAACGAACAGTGTTCTTTATTTGCGAAAGGAGATTCCTTAATGATACTGCTATTCATTACGATTGGAATCATAATTGGAAGTATAGTCCTTGATTACGGGAGATTTTTGGCCAGTAGGAAGCGGGTCATTGCCTCCTTGCCGACCATCCATACGTCTTATGGCGAAGTGAGCTATATCGATATCGGGCCGAGAGAAGGTCCTGTTATTCTATTCTCGACAGGTGGAGGGGCTGGGATTGACTATGCGTATTCGTTTGATTGGCTACTCAAGGAAGGGTTTCGCATTGTAGCCGTCAATCGTCCGGGGTATTACGGGCTACCTGTCGACGTTGCAGCTTCAATCAAGGAGCATGCAGACCTCTACAATGAAGTTGTACAAACTCTAGGAATTGAAGAGGTTCATGTATTTGGTGTGTCGATGGGGGGATTATCGGCTTTATACTATGCAGAAAGGTACCCCGTGAAGTCGATGGTATTATGGAGTGCTGTGACCGGGGACTATCACCCGAACGAAGAAGCCCTTCACTCACCATTAGGTAAACTCATGATGACGGACAAAGGGAAGAACCTCCTTTCGTGGGCAATGGTTCGTTCCGCTCAACTGTTTCCTAAAGCAACGGTACGACAATTCGTACAGGCAGAAGCGGATATGTCCAAGCAAAAAACGAACGAGATTGCGGGTGCAGTCACTAGAGATCCTGCTGAAAGAAGAAGACTCATCCAGTTTGTTCAGTCACTCACCCCCATGAGCGCTCTTTATGACGGAATGATGGATGAGCTAGAGAAATCTGCGTCTCCCGCCCCTATCAATTGGGAAGCGCTCACGATGCCTGTCTTTGCCGTTCACTCAACAATCGACCGTGATGTAGGTATTGAGCACTTCGAGCGTGTGCAGCAACATGTAACACACGGAGAATTCCTTTCTGTGAAAGCAGGTGGTCACTTTGTATGGTGGGGAGAAGAAGGAAAAGAAGTTATTCAGAGAACGGTGAAATTCCTCAAAGAAAACGAATTGTAGAAAGTAGTGGTTTGGAATGCCTCAAGTGAAAAAAGAAGCCGTGCGGAATCGCATTCTAGAAGTTGCGAAAGAAGAACTAGGAGCAGGAGGCTATAGAGCCATGTCTATGCGGACTGTCGCCTCTAATAGTGGGATCTCAACGAGTAATCTCTACACATATTTCTCAAACAAAGAAGCGCTACTCGATACACTCGTTGGAGAAGTTTACAGAAAGACGCTTGATCTTGAAGATGCCAATCTCGAATGGCCTGCTTCTTTAGACATAAGCGAGTTTGACCAGTATCTACAGCGAATGACTACACAGCTTCTCGCATACCTTGATACGAACCACGATGAGCTTGTTCTGTTGCTGACCAAAGTTCAAGGTAGCCCATTTGAAGGCTTTAAGGAGCGCTTTGTTGCACATTACCTCGATTATGAGCGTCATGCGGTGAACCACTACCGGACAATCTCCTCTTTACCAAGCGAGGAACTCATCATGGGCATCTGTCACCTTTATGTAAACCTGTGTGAGGTGTACCTATTACACGGACACAATCATCAATGGATGAAAGAAAAGACTGCTGAGCTTAATACGTTCATAGTAGGTGGATTAAAAGAATCTATGAAGAAAGCAGACTAAGAATAGTCTGCTTTCCTTGTTATTTATCGTAGAGCCAGCACAAAATCTTCTTTCAAATCTTCAATGTCTTCAAGTCCGATAGAAACGCGCACGAGTCCGTCCGTAATCCCAAGCTCTGCACGGCGTTCTTTCGGAATCGACGCGTGAGTCATCATGGCCGGAACGGAGATCAAGCTTTCAACAGCACCCAAGCTCTCCGCTAGTGTGAAGTAACGTAAGTTCTCAAGCAACTTCTCGGCGTTCTCCTTACTTCCAACGTCGAAGGAAACCATCCCACCATATCCGTGTGCTTGCTTGTTGTGAACGTCGTGTCCCACATGACGCTCGAGTCCAGGGTAGTAAATGGAGCTAACTTCTTCGTGCTCTTCTAGGAATCTCACAAACTCTTTCGTGTTCGCTTCAATTTCCTCCATACGTACACCTAGCGTCTTAATCCCACGCATCAATAACCACGAATCTTGCGGTCCAAGGATGGCTCCGCTAGAGTTCTGGACAAAGTGAAGGTCTTTCGCGAGCTCTTCTGAATTTACGACAACAAGCCCCGCCACGACGTCGCTATGGCCACCTAGATACTTCGTCGCGCTATGCAACACAAGGTCTGCGCCATGCTCAATCGGATTTTGCCAGTATGGGGTTGAGAACGTATTGTCTACAATTGTGTGCAACCCTTTTTCCTTCGCAAAGGCGGATACTTCAGCGATGTTCGTGATCTTCAACAGCGGGTTCGTTGGCGTCTCGACGTATATAGCCTTCGTATTAGGCTGAACCGCTGCCTTAACTTGGTCGAGATCTGATGTATCTACGAATGTAACGTCTAAATTGAAACGGTCGAGAACGTTCGCCATGAGGCGGTAAGTCCCACCGTACACATCATCAGTCAGAATGATATGGTCGCCACTTTTATACATCATCATGATGGAAGTAATCGCAGCCATCCCGGACCCGAACGCAAATCCAGCATACCCACCTTCCAAGTCTTTAATAAGTTCTTCAAGTGCATGGCGAGTTGGGTTTCCTGTACGAGAATACTCGTAGCCTTTATGCTGGCCAACGCCGTCCTGCTTATATGTGCTTACTTGATAGATAGGAACGGATACTGCCCCTGTCTGTTCATCTCCTGTAATGCCACCGTGGATCAATTTTGTTTTGCGTCTCATGTGTAATCACTCCTCATAAAATCCTTGGCTTAAATAACGTTCACTGCTGTCTGGAAATATAGTAACGATGTTTGTACCTGGCTTGGAACAGCGGGCCTCATTCAGCGCAGCCGCATACGCTGCGCCTGAAGAGCTCGCTACGAGCAATCCTTCGTTGACAGCAAGTTCCTTCGCAGCTTGGAAGGCATCCCGGTCGGTAATCGTATGAATGGCATCAAAGTATGACGTATCCATGTAGGAGGGAATAAACTCCATCCCTATCCCCTCCGTCCGGTGTGACCCAGCAGGCCCTCCGTTCAAGATTGACCCTTCTGGTTCTACGATAACCGTCTTAATGGCAGGATTCTGCTCTTTCAAATAGCGCGCGGTCCCCATGAACGTGCCACCTGTACCGCCTCCTGCTACAAACGTATGAATCTCGCCATCTAAAGCTTTATAAAGTTCAGGGCCGAGGGTCTCGTAGTATGCGAGAGGATTCGCTTCGTTTTGAAACTGTTGAGGACAGTAGCTGTTGGGGATTTCCTTGCAAAGCTCCGTTGCCTTTTGGATTGCGCCCTTCATCCCTTCACTCGTTGGCGTATGCACAATCTCTGCACCAAGCGCCTTCATGAGTGACTGCTTTTCTTGACTGAACTTCTCAGGGACGACGAAGATGACACGAAATCCCTTCCCAATGGCGGCAAGGGCTAGTCCGATACCGGTATTGCCGGCAGTCGGTTCAATGATTGTCCCGCCTTCAGACAACTGGTTCGTTTCCAAAGCATGGGACAGTAGTTTCAATCCTAGGCGGTCTTTAATGCTGCCACCTGGATTGAAATACTCCAATTTAGCAAACAACCGCACTCCCTCTGGTAAGGGAGCGTGGTTGAGCTGGATTAACGGGGTATTCCCAATCAATTCATGAACGTGCGTGGTGTAGTTCATCGTTGTTCAGACTCCTATTCGTCGCCAAACACAACGGTCCATTCATCGCGTTTGTCTAGTAGTTCTTTCGCTAATTGCTGTGCTCCTTCAAGACTGTGGCTGCGGGCGTATCCACACTGTACTTCGTTGCACGCTGGAACCTCCGTCGCGTTCAGCACATCGTGTAGCGTCTTATCAATCACTTCTAGCATATTCTCGTAGCTATCATCGTTGAGTACAGAAATGTAGAAGCCCGTTTGGCAACCCATTGGTCCAACATCCACGACACGATCATGGTGGTTACGACTATTCTCCGCCATTAGGTGCTCAAGGGAATGAAGAGCTGGCATATCCATGTGCTCGATATTCGGCTGCTTGATGCGCAGGTCGTATTTGTAAATCTTATCCCCTAGCTGCCCTTCAATAACGCCAACAAGACGGACATACGGTGCGGCTACTTTCGTGTGGTCTAAGTTAAAGCTTTCAACGTTCATTTGTGGCATGTGAACAACTCCCCTTTTCGTAGTTATCGTTTGGTCGCAATCATCAACCAAACGTATTGGTTCTTTCGCCTAAAGATTACATCAAATTCATTATTTTCACAAATATTCCGAAGAGTGGGAATATCTGAATAATATTCGCTCGAAAGGTCATCCGCCAGATGATGTCGATACGATGCAATCGCCGTCTCAATGCTCTGACGCTTAGCATCTTTCGTTTCAAATGACGTATCCGCAAATACGATGCGTCCCCCTGATGCGAGAAGCTTGCTGTAGTTCCGAATCGCATGTTCCTTCTCCTCATCAGTCAAGTGGTGGAACGCATACGAGCTGACGATGGAATCCACCTGTTCCACTGGAGAAGTAAATTGAAGAAAGTCACCTTCCTGTATACGCGCATCTGGTACTTTCACCTGCGCAATCTTTAGCATCTCAAGGGACGGTTCAACCCCGTACACATTGAAACCATGATTCACAAGGCGCTTCGTTAAATTCCCTGTCCCTACGCCAAATTCAATTACGTTATCCCCCTTCGTATAAGACACAACGCTTTGCAAGATTTCATCGTACCCCTGAAACACTTCTTTATATTCAAGATCCTCACCGGACACCGTCTGATCATACGTTGAAGCCCAGTCATCGAACATATCGATAAATTCCCTACCCATGATGTCTGTTTTCCCCTCTCAACACGGAATATTGTTAATTCCTATAAGAATAGTTGGTTATTGTGTAATATAGTATAGCATAAACTGAAATGTGTGAATAGTTTCTCGCTCGCGGGATAGGGGGACAGGTTCTTTGTCCCACCCTGGTTGCTAGGGCTAATGGGTTCGACAAGATTTCGGAAGGAACCCACGAATGAAGAGAACAAGCCCACTCTCACTCCGGTGAACCATAGCGACGGGGACGTTGTACCTGCCCCCCCCCGTCCCACAAAAAAAGAGCGAACACGGAATACCGGGTTCGCTCTTTGCTATATTGCTCTATTATTGGTCGTAAATGTGGACGTATGGGTCGGATTCGCCTGGTTCGCGTACGATGAGACTTTCTTGGCCGTAGCTTGATTCGATGTTCACTTCAATATGGAAATAGTTCGGGAATGTTTCTTTAATTAACCCGTACACGTATTGAGTGAAGCCAATGACCTCAGCCTTGCCTTGGAATTCGATTGGGATATCAATCTTCATTTCCTGAAGTTCGTCGTCTTTGTAGAATCCTTTCCCGATTACGCCAACGTAGTTCGGGAAGTAGTTGTTAATTTCATCTTCGAAACTATTAATAAGCTGGGCATCGTCGAAGTGTTCTTTCTCTGCTTCGCTCGATGGGAAGAGGATGTAGTCTTCTTTAATCGATGTCCATTCTTCAATCTGGTTGCTGCCTGAGTCCACTTCCGTTTTCGAGACGAAGTTGCCTGGCACCATAGATCCCGAGCCTTCTAATCTGTAGAGACTAATGGATACAGGTACGTTTTCTAGGCTATCCATTTCTCTTAACCGTTCAAGCACTGTCTGGGCTAGCTTCTTCCCTTCTTTCAGCATCTCTTCCTCAGAAATTGGCTCTTCAAATTGTGGGCCACCTTGTTCTGTACGGAAGGTGTAGATGCTCCTAAGGGCAAGGCCTAACGATACACCGCCAAGCTCATAGTTGCCTTCGTCATTCTTCTTCAAATAGTTCTGCTCGACAATGTGGGCCAAGTAGCGCGGGTGGTCTTCATGTTGTTTCTTGACACTGTCGTCCTTAATGGCTGGGTTAAGCCCTTCTTCTGTCTTTGAGCTTCGTTCCAGCCAGTCAAATAGAACACTCTTCGTTAAGTATTGTCCTTCTCGGAACAAGAAATCCTCTGGTGGGTAGTCATCCTTCGACAAGCGGCGCAGCCCGACTTCAAGTTCGTCGATGTCGAGTCGGTTGTTCACTTGGTTCAAGATGACACCTCGTGATTCGCTTGTGTTGTATTGCTTCTCCATTGGCGTTCGGTAAAGGTCATCTGAGATGCTGTAGCTCGGGACAAAGGTTGTCTGTTTGCCAGCGTCTTCTGTCTCTTGTACGACGTCTGTTCCACTTTCGTAGGCAGGGGTACATCCTGCTAGGAGCAGGATGCTTCCGATTGCTGCCGTTATGACCCGTTTCATGTTTCTCACTCTCCCTAACGGTTTAACACTTCTTTGAGACGGGCTTCGTCCCAAATTTCGATGCCAAGCTCTTGTGCTTTCTCATACTTCGATCCCGCATCTTCCCCTGCGACAAGAAGGTCTGTCTTCGCACTTACACTGCTGGTTACTTTCGCCCCTAGGGCAGCTAGCTGTTCTTTAATTTCATTACGGCTGAAGGACTCCATTTTCCCCGTGACAACGACCGTTTTCCCAGAAACGGCGGAGTCTTCAACGACTTCTGCTTTCTTACGGCCGAGGTAGTTCATGTTCAATCCAAGGGAAGTAAGCTCTTGGATGAGCTCTTCCACTTGAGGACGTTCAAAGTAAAGACGAATGGACTCTGCCATCTTCTCCCCAATATCCTCGACAGCTACAAGTTCTTCCACGGTCGCTTCCTTCAGACGGTCCATCGTTTCAAACTGTTGAGCCAACACCTGAGCTGCCTTCGACCCGACAAAACGAATACCAAGTCCGAACAATAGCTTCTCAAGTGAATTCTGCTTCGACGTTTCAATCGCTTGAAGCAATTTCGTTGCGGACTTCTCACCCATACGGTCAAGCTCAAGCAATTGATCTTTCTGTAGTTTATACAAGTCAGAGATGTCATGCACAAGGTCATTTAGGAACAGTTGTGCGATGACTTTCTCACCTAGGCCATCAATGTTCATCGCATTTCTAGATACGAAATGAATAAGCGCTTCGCGGAGCTGGGCTGGACAGTTCGGGTTCATACAACGAAGAGCCACTTCCTCTTCAAGGCGAACAAGTTCCGTACCACACTCTGGGCAATGCTCAGGCATGAAGAATTCCTCTTCCTCGCCAGTACGCTCTTCGTCCACAACACGTACTACTTCTGGGATAATGTCGCCCGCTTTCTTAATCACGACCGTGTCGCCGATGCGGATATCCTTCTCTCGGATGAGGTCTTCGTTGTGCAACGAAGCGCGCTGTACCGTCGTACCCGCTACTTGAACGGGCTCTAGAACTGCGGTTGGCGTAACAACACCGGTACGGCCAACATTTAACTCAATCCGAATGAGCTTTGTAATTTTCTCTTCGGCTGGGAATTTATACGCCGTTGCAAAGCGCGGACTCTTCGCCGTGAATCCAAGTTCCTCTTGAGCATCAAGAGAATCGACTTTAATAACAATCCCATCAATTTCATAGTTCAGTTCAGAACGCTTCTCGGTCCATTCGTTTACGTACTGAATGACTTCGTCGATATCTTTACAGCTGCGCCACTCAGGATTTGTCTTTAATCCGAGTTGCTTCATGTACTGCAGACGCTCGCTATGCGTGTCAAACTCGCCTGCTTCCCACTCACCAGCTCCATATAGGAAGATATCTAAGTTACGGTTAGCCGCAATCTTCGGATCGAGTTGCCGAAGCGATCCTGCCGCAGCATTTCTTGGATTGGCGAATACTTCGACGCCATCCTGTTCGCGCACTTCGTTCAAAGCAAGGAAGGAGCGATGCGGCATAAACGCTTCGCCACGAACTTCAATCGTCTCATCCTCTGAAATACGTAGCGGAATGCTTTTGATTGTTTTCAAGTTCTTCGTAATGTCTTCACCAGTCGTTCCATCCCCACGTGTGGCTCCTCGAATGAATTGGCCGTTCTCATAACGAAGGGAGACTGCGAGTCCGTCGATCTTCAACTCACATACGTATTGAATATCTTCGTCTGTGCCTTCTCGCACCCGACGATCAAAGTCCCGTAGTTCATCTTCGTTAAACGCATTCCCAAGACTCAACATCGGAATGGCGTGCTGCACCTTCTGGAATGCATCGAGTGGTTCACCCCCAACGCGTTGGGATGGAGAATCAGGAGTAAGTAGGTCAGGGTGTGCTTCTTCTAGTTCAATTAGCTCGCGTAACCGTGCGTCATATTCAGAGTCTGGAACAGACGGCTGGTCGAGCTCGTGGTACTCACGGTTGTAGCGCTCGAGCAGGTCACGCAGCTCGTTAATGCGCACATTCGCTTCATCTTTTGTCATGTGGGTCACCTCAACTTATGCTTTCGTAATCGGTGCGAATTTAGCGAGCAGGCGCTTAATACCATTCGGTGGTGGGAAGGCAATATCAAGCTCCATGGAGTCGCCTTCACCGGTTACTTTCACAACGGTACCTGTTCCCCATTTGTTATGGACCACCTTATCGCCAACGTTCCATGCGACATCCTCGCCCCCTGTTGTCGGACGGGAAATCTTCTTCGCTTTTCGCTTCGGCTGGGCAGGTTGACGGTCTCCGCTTTCAAATCCACCACCAAAGCCGGTTGGTGCTGGGTCGTTAAAGCCACCGGCGTTCGACGGTTGCTCGCGACCTTCAATATATTCTTGAGGAATCTCATCAATAAAGCGACTCATCGGATTCATATTCGTCTTACCAAATAGGGTACGCATTTGGGCGTGAGTAATGAATAATTGTTGCTCTGCACGCGTAATTCCTACATATGCGAGGCGGCGCTCTTCTTCAAGCTCCTCATCATCCATAAGAGCACGGCTGTGCGGAAAGACGCTCTCTTCCATACCGATTAAGAAGACGACCGGGAACTCGAGTCCCTTCGCGGAGTGAAGCGTCATAAGCGTTACTTGGTCATCTGCTGATGGGTCTTCATCCATTGAATCGATGTCCGCTACAAGGGCTAGGTCTGTTAAGAAAGCGATAAGTGACTTGTCTTCTGCTGTTTCTTCGAAGTTCTTCGTAACAGACATAAACTCATTAATGTTCTCAAGGCGGCTTTGCGATTCAAGACTCTTGTCGTTCTTCAGCATTTCCTCATAGCCTGTCTTCTCAAGCACTTCATCGACAAGGTCCGTTGCTGTTAGGTAGTCCTGCATTTGTGTCCAGTTCTTAATCATGTTCACGAAATCAATAACCACACGCGTCGCTTTCTTACTCAAGCCAATTTGGTCTGCTTCGAGCGCTGCAGCGTATAACGAAAGGTCGTGTCGTGCTGCATACATCTGTAAGTTCTCAAGGGAAGTCTTTCCAAAGCCACGCTTCGGTTCATTCACAACACGAGAGAAACTGATATCGTCATTCGGATTCGCAATCAAGCGAAGGTAAGAAAGTAAGTCTTTAATTTCTTTACGGTCGTAGAACTTTGTTCCGCCGACAATCTGATAGGGAACGTTCGCTTTCATGAACGTTTCCTCCACCGTACGAGACTGAGCATTCGTACGATAAAGCACCGCAAAGTCTTTATAGCGGTAATCTTTCTCCCTAATGAGTTTTTCAATTTGGTTCGTTAAATAAATTCCTTCGTGACGCTCAGTCGGCGCCTTATAGTATTGAATAAGCGCACCATCGTCATTCTGCGTCCAGAGTCGCTTCGGTTTACGACCGCTGTTGTTGTCGATGACTTGGTTCGCCGCATCCAAGATGGACTTTGTAGAACGGTAGTTCTGTTCAAGTAAAATGACACGAGAAGATGGGTAGTCCTTCTCGAAGTTCATGATGTTCTGAATATCCGCTCCACGCCAGCGATAAATTGACTGGTCAGAGTCCCCAACCACACACAAGTTCTCGAATCGGTTCGCAAGCATCTTCACAAGCTGATACTGGGCGTGGTTCGTATCCTGGTACTCATCGACGTGAATGTACTGGAATCGGTTCTGATAATATTCAAGCACTTCCGGAACACGATCGAATAGAGTGAGCGTCTGCATAATCAAGTCATCAAAGTCGAGGGACTGATTCTTGCGAAGGCGCTTCTGATATTGTTCATAGACTTGTGCCATCGTCTGGTCGTAGTAGTTTGCAGCCGCTTTAGTCACATCTTCAGCTGTCTTTAATTCGTTCTTCGAGTTACTAATCATTCCGAGCATGGCACGTGGGTCAAACTTCTTAGGGTCCAAATTCAGGTCTTTCAGAATTTGCTTAATGACGGACAACTGGTCTGTTGAGTCTAGAATTGAGAAGTTTCGGTCGTAGCCAATGCGGTCGATGTCACGGCGTAAAATCCGGACACACATGGAGTGAAACGTTGAAATTAGCATGTCGTACGCTTCAGGTCCCACAATGTCACGAACACGGTCCTTCATCTCACGCGCAGCTTTATTTGTGAACGTAATTGCTAATACGTTACGCGCTGACACGTCTTTCTCGCTAAGTAAATATGCAATGCGGTGGGTTAGCACACGCGTCTTGCCACTTCCTGCTCCTGCCATAATCAAGAGAGGACCATTTGTATGTTTTACAGCTTCTTGTTGCTGTTCGTTTAAGCCTTTCAGCAAATCGTTCGTCAACGGGCTCATCTCCTCCACCGTCCTTCTAATCGTTATTCTTAACCGCTTGAACCGTTTTTAAAGCAGCTTCAAGATTCTCATAGATACTATTTCCCACGATCACGGTATCTGCATACGCCGCCATCGTTCTCGCATCTTCTGAAGTAGCAATGCCACCACCGTAGAAGAGTCGCGTCTGGTCGAGCGTTTTACTGACTTTCTGAACGAGGCTCGGGTCCCCGTACATGCCGCTATATTCCATGTAGAAGATTGGCAAATGGAAGAAATGCTCCGCCATACGCGCATAGGCAATGACGTCTTCTTCATCTGGCATGATTGAATTGGAGTACGCGAATGCCTTCGCATCAGGGTTTAAAATACAATACCCCTCCAAGAAAAGCTCGTCCCAATCAATAAGGTCACCATATTCCTTCACCGCCTGATGATGCGCACCAAGAATCCATTCCCGGTCCCGACTATTAAGTACCGTTGGAATAAAGACATAGTCGAAGCCTGGCGTAATAGCTTCATGATTCGACACTTCAAGCGCACAAGGCACCTCATATCGACGAATCCGAGCGAGCAAATCAAGCACGCCTTCAAACGTCACATCATCGGTTCCGCCGACAATAATGGCGTCCGTTCCAGATTCGCACACCTTCTCTAAATCATCGTCGCTTATATGTTTATTGGGATCTAATTTAAACACATGCTCCCATTGTTTAATCTCGTTCATTGAAGTCATCCTCCAAACACGTTTTCCATTCCCTCATTATAACAAAAAATTGCGCTCGAAATGAGTGGGAAGTTCGATTCGTTTTCGGGGAATACTTGTGGTAACCATCAAGCTGTGCTAGCATATAAAGCAAATAGATATCGTTACATATGATGACGGAACAATAGTACTTGCATCCTCTTCCAATGAGCGAGCTAGGGACGGTGAGAGCCTGGCGGAACGGTGCAACGAAACGGCACTCCTGAGTATGGATAGAAAGAGGATGCACGCTTTGCATCAATCAGGGTGGAACCGCGGGAAAAACTCTCGTCCCTGGGCTAGTAGGATTAGTCCAGAGACGAGAGTTTTTTTCGTTTTTTGGCCTAGTTCCTAAAGATTGTAGTAAAGAGCCTTTCACAATAAGGAGGAAACGATTATGTCCAAAAACATGGAAGAATTAGTATCACACGCCAAGCACCGTGGCTTCATTTTCCAAGGTTCTGAAATCTACGGCGGCCTTGCGAACACATGGGATTATGGTCCCCTAGGCGTTGAATTAAAGAATAACGTTAAACGAGCTTGGTGGCAAAAGTTCGTCCAAGAAACACCACTAAACGTAGGCTTGGACGCATCTATCTTAATGAACACGAAAACATGGGAAGCCTCTGGTCACCTAGGAAACTTCAACGACCCAATGGTGGACTGTAAGCAGTGTAAATCCCGTCACCGTGCCGATAAATTAATTGAAGATAAACTTGAAGAAGAAGGCAAAGAGATGGTCGTAGACGGTCTTCCATTTGAAGAGATGGAGAAGATGATCGAAGAACACGACATCAAATGTCCAGTCTGTGGCGAACACGATTTCACTGGCGTTCGTCAATTCAACCTAATGTTCAAAACACACCAAGGTGTTACAGAGACTTCTGGTAACGAAATTTACCTTCGTCCTGAAACTGCACAAGGAATCTTCACAAACTTCAAGAACGTTCAGCGTTCGATGCGTAAGAAGCTACCATTCGGTATTGCTCAAGTTGGTAAGAGCTTCCGTAACGAAATCACGCCTGGTAACTTCACGTTCCGCACACGTGAATTTGAACAAATGGAGCTTGAATTCTTCGTTAAGCCTGGTGAAGAACTAGAATGGTATGACCACTGGAAAGAAACAAGCCACAACTGGTTATTAAACCTTGGTCTAAATCCTGATAACCTTCGCCTACGCGAGCACGATTCTGATGAGTTGTCTCACTACAGTAATGCAACAACTGATATCGAATTTAAATTCCCATTCGGTTGGGGTGAACTATGGGGCATTGCATCCCGTACAGACTTTGACCTAAGCCGCCATGCGGAGCATTCCGGTGAAGACTTCCAATACATCGATCAAGAAAACAACGACCGTTACATCCCATATGTAATCGAGCCATCCCTTGGTGCGGACCGCGTCACACTTGCTTTCTTGTCTGATGCTTATCAAGAAGAAGAACTAGAAGACGGCTCATCCCGTACGGTCATGCGCTTCCACCCAGCAATCGCTCCGTACAAAGCAGCCATCTTCCCACTTTCTAAGAAGATTGGCGACGGCGCGAAAGAAGTATTCGCTCAACTAGCGAAACACTTCAACGTCGACTACGACGACGCAGGCTCCATCGGAAAACGCTACCGCCGTCACGACGAAATCGGCACACCATTCTGCATCACGTACGACTTCGACTCCCAAGAAGACGAACAAGTAACCGTACGCGACCGCGACACAATGGAACAAACCCGCATGCCAATCTCAGAACTCCGCTCCTTTATTGAGAGCAAGATGGAGTATTAAGTTCAAAAGCGGAAGCGCCCCGCTTAGACACGTAGGCATAAGCCGAGGGCCGCAATGAGGAGCCCTTCCTCATGGAGGTCATCGACTTATGACCGTAGTGTCTGGGGCGTTATAGCTGGATGAAACAAAAGCGGAAGCGGCTTGACAGGTACGGTAGGCATAAGACAAGCAACGGAGTGAGGCGACCTTTCCTCACGCAGTTGATTGACTTATGTCCGTAGTACCTAGCCGCTACAGCTGGATGAAACAAAAGCGGAAGCGGCTTGACAGGTACGGTAGGCATAAGACAAGCAACGGAGTGAGGCGACCTTTCCTCACGCAGTTGATTGACTTATGTCCGTAGTACCTAGCCGCTGCAGCTGGATGGACAAAAGCGGAAACGCCCCGTCTAGACACGCAGGCATAAGACGAAGGCCGCAATGAGGAGCTCTTCCCTCATGAAGGTCATCGCCTTATGACCGTAGTGTCTGGGGCGCTGCAGCTAGACGAAACAAAACACCCCGCCCGTGCTAATGCACGGGCGGGGTGTTTTTTAATCAATTTGAAGAACATCCTACAAATTCGGATGCATTCGTCAATAATTCGGTACGCGGTTGCTAAATTTCGAAACATCAGCAGTTAGAATTAGTACAACATAGCCTAAACTCGAAACTCAGAACCCTCCCCATCCAAAAACCTTCTTCCCTTGAACGCACACCTAGAAACCCCTACCACAAATGCGGCAGGGATTCCTATTCTTACTCGTCTTCAGGAATACGGTCTAATGCCATAACGTATGCATCGTTTCCGAAGTGGAGTACGCGTTTTACGCGGGAGATGGTTGCGGTTGAGGCGCCTGTTTCGGTTTCGATCTTATGATACGTATAGCCTTGGCGAAGCATGTTAGCGACTTGTAGGCGTTGTGCGAGTGATTGGACTTCGTTCATCGTAGCTAAGTCATCGAAGAATTGGTAGCATTCTTCGACGTTTTCGAGGGTTAGAATTGCCTTGAATAGCTGGTCTAATTCTTTTCCTCGTAATTTATCAATTTGCATGTCGTGCGTCCTCCTTGTGATGGCTTATTCCATTGTGATGGATTGTGGGAAGTTTCTTTCCGGCACAATATTGACCCATGTCTGTCCTGGAATAAAGCCGACGGGTTTTCCATCTTTATAGGGTAGTAGACGGCCGTCATTGTTCTTCCATTCGACGGCTTGGATGCTTCCTTGTTGGAGTAAGTATCCTGAGCCACCCGATGTTAAATCAACGGCGCGTCTGCCTTTGTTATCAATAACTTTGTGCGCGGTTGCGACAATAAAGACATTGTCTAGCGTAACGGGTTCGGTTGTTTCTCGGTCAACGGTCGGTTCTCCGTCGTTAAACCGGATGTAATGGCCTTCCGCTTCGTTATACTGGTACGTCACACGCTCTTCTGGCGTTTCTGCGTACACAATCTCGACTGTGCTTGCTCGTTCGCCTTGAACCCCTTCTTCTGAAAAAGGAAGAGAGGTGGGTGCTGTATCCACGGTGTATCCTTTATTTTGAGCGACATCCAATACGGAGTCAAACAGTAGATAAGAATTGTGTGGCGCCTTTCTAGATTGGTCACGTGTGAATAATTTCCCATCATTGTCATAGTAACTGCCGTTTAGATTATTGATCCACCCACTCATCTGGTTCTCAATAAAAGTGGCAGCTCCGTGATAAAGGTACAAGGCATCATGACCATTGGCAAGATCAACGTAGTATTCCCGTGCACTGCGGACAGGGCCGACTTTCGCAGGTTGTTGGCTGTGATAGATTGCCACAAGCCTGGTAATGTCTCCTTCTGCAAGCACCTCGTATACAATGTCAGCCTCTAGTAAGCCAGTTTGCGGGCGTGCATAGCTGTGATTGTTTACCATCACGGCAACAGCTCTTCGGTTCAAATCTCCTTCAGCTGGAAGTCCAGTTAACGGAAACGTAGCAGTCGTTTCTGTCGCTTCATCATCAACTGTAATTTCCTTCTGTTGTGGTTTCTCCTCTTGTGCAGGGGCTTTCTCTATTGTTTGGCCTTCCGCTTCCCCTTGCACACAGCCGGTCATGGTTAACGACAATAGCAACGTGGCTACACCTAACCATTTGTATTTCATCGTAGCTCCCCTTTTTCTCATATCCAACACTTTCTTTCTCTAATCTAGTTATATTTTAACGCATTATCGCAGGAAAGAGTACCTCTTTCTTCTTCACGTGGACAATTCCCTTCGGCGTGATTCGTATATAAGGAAGATGAGTAGAGGATAGGAACAGTAGCGTGTACACTGGGTCGCTATACGAATAGCCGTGTTGCGCCAATTGCTCTTTCAGCTCCGATTCTTTCTTCATAAGAACTTCGAAACTAAAATCTGACATCATACCTCCAATCGGCAATGGAAGTTCGTACACAATTTCACCCTCATGGGCTAGTACAATGCCACCTCCGAGTTCCTTCATTCGCTGGAACGCCAGTAACATATCCGACCTTTTCTTTCCGATAAAGATAAAATCCCCTGTATTGCTATAGGAGCTAACAAGTCCCCCAAGCGTGTCTGTAAACCCTTTAATCATCGTATTGACTTTCCAACGTCCATCTCGATTTAACAACATAATGAACGCTTCATCTGTCATCATCGACTGACCTTCGTCGTACTCGGTCGTAATCGCATATGGCTTCATCAATACATTGTTCATTAACTCAAGTCCCATTGGGATAGAGAATGTTAAGTCCTCTTCGCTCACATCCCATTGGAGGTTGAGAGGAGCTAGGCCGTAGGAATCCCAATCCATCGAACTTTCTTCTTGAACTACTTTATCATCCTTCACAACCCACTGCCCTTTAGCCATGACCGAGTGAGGTGTTGGGTGATCCTTAGCTGAAAGGAAGTTCAGATGTGCGACTCGTCCAGGTCCAATGCTTCCAAGCAAATGGTCGAGCGTAAAGTGACGGGCTACATTGTACGTAGCCATGGCGTAGGCGTCTTCAATAGGTACACCGCCTTCAATCGCCTTCTTTATACATACATTCATCAATCCATCACGATAGAAGGAAGGGGTTGAGCCATCCGTTGTTAGTAGGAGTCGGTCGTAGGACTGAAGGTTGTACGCCTTTAATTCTTCTAGCAGCTTCGGTAAGTCTGGTCGTATGGAAGAATGCCGAAGCGCCACTGTGTACCCGAGGCGAAGGCGTTCATAGACTTCCTGCCCTGTCATCGCTTCATGGTCTCCATCCGTGCCAAGCAGCTTCATTTTCGTGAGGGTGCGTTCTGACGCGCCTGGGAAATGGCCTTCAATCTGCTTTCGAACGACTTTCGCTTCCTGCATCCATTTCAACGCACGATCATCGTCTTTGAGAATGTCTGGCCAGGATGTCAGTTCACCGCCTTGGACAACGTACGGGTGGTTAAGCCAACTGAGTATAGTTCGTTCATTAAAGTAAGGTTCAGCATTCTGCAAGTGGGATTGACTATCGAAACGGCACCACCAATAGAGAGAGAACGGTGTTTCATTCACAGCTTCAATCAAGGAAAACGCTTTCTTTCTCTCTGTTAAAAAAAGCAAACTAATGTTGTCGTTTACTGTTGAAGTTGTTCCAGTTCTAGATGCATATTGCTGAAGACTGTGGGGATTATATAACTGAAATGGGTGGGCGTGAGGTTCTATATATCCAGGTACGATGTAGCTTTCGCTGCAGTCCATATATGTGGTTCCTTCATCATACTTAGGCAGCTTTTCACCAACGTACACGATGCGATCTTCATAGATCCAAATGTTTTCTGTTAGCCATTGTTTTAAGAAGACGTTTAAGTAGGTCGCATTTGTCAGAACATAGGTTGGAGCCACATCGCCATCGAGGACAGCGGTATGCTCGCGTAGTTTACGATTTCGCCATGGATAGTGGTAGCTCATCTGGCTAACCTCCCTAGTGGATTTTCTATTATCGTAACATATCCATTAATTTACTTCACTAACGTATGAAGGGATTGAAGAAAAATGATACGTCCGAATATCGGTTTACTGAATGCCATGCTCCGCATCATGTTCGGCTTTACCCTCCTCTCCTTAACAACGGCTCGTCTTACACGCAGACCTTGGAGAAGAAGCTATTGGATGATGGCCATGATCGCGTCCATGAAGATTGCCTCAGGGATTGTCCGCTACTGCCCATTCACAGCGATGATGGATGCACGCGTTGACGATGAAGAAGAATTCGATTTCGAAGAGACGACATTTAACCCATCTTAGTGTACAAAAGAAGACCTCGCTCTTGCAGCCAGGTCTTTCTTTTATCACCTTATGAAGAAAGGAGAATGAGTATGAACATTTGGGAATATATGACCGATATGACATTTGTCTTTGCATTGGTTATTGGAAGCATCGTCGCCATTGTGTTCCTATTTATTCAAAAGCGGAAGCCTTGAGGGCTCTAGCTCCAATATCAGTGCGATAGTGAAAACGGTCCCGGAATGAAGCTGAGTCGAGATGGCGATACACGTTGGCGCGCGCTTCTTGTAACGACTTTGCTACCGAACCAACGAGCAGAACACGTCCTCCGTCTGACATGTACCGATTAATCATTCGCTTCGTTGCTGCATGAATAAGAAACGTATCCTCAGTAAACAGGGCTGGAATTTCTATGTCTTTCTCGTATGGACCTGGATACCCTTTCGCCGCAACAACGACTCCCATGCATGTTGCATCTTTCCATGCAAGAGTGAGTGGTTGCTTTCGTTCAACATGATCGAGAACCGTTACAAGGTCTGTCTCAAGTAACGGCAGAAGCACCTGCGTTTCAGGGTCACCGAAGCGGGCGTTGAATTCAATCACTTTCACGCCATCACGGGTTACGATTAACCCCGCATAGAGTACCCCTTTAAATGGATGACCTTCCTGCTCCATTTTCTCTGCCATCGGTTGGACAACTCCCTGGAGTGCAGCCTGTATATCGTCTACTGATAAATGCGGCACTGGTGCATAGGCACCCATACCTCCTGTGTTCGGTCCTTCATCGCCGTCGAACACACGCTTATGATCTTGAGCCGGTAAGAGAGGGTAGACCGCACTGCCGTTCACAAATGCATGTAGAGAAAACTCCTCCCCTTCTAGAAACTCCTCGATTACTACGGATTGCCCCGCTACCCCAAACCCATTGTTCAGAAGCATATCTTCAAGCACCGCTTTTCCTTGATCAAACGTTTGAACAATTACGACACCCTTGCCTGCCGCAAGCCCATCAGCCTTGATGACAATGGGGAGCGGTTGCTTCTGTAAGTAAGACACTGCTTCTTCGTAATCATCGAAGGCTTCATAAGAAGCGGACGGAATGCCCGCTTCTTTCATGAGCTGCTTGGCATAGGCTTTACTTCCTTCGATTCTCGCAGCCGCTTCTGTTGGACCGAAAATCTTCAAACCTTCTCGTTCGAAAGCATCGACGATTCCGTCCATGAGAGGTTGTTCCGGACCGACAAATGTCCAGTCGATTCCGTTCTCTTTCACAAACTCTATAAGCCCATCAATATCTCGTTCCATAATCGGAACAGGCATCCCTTCTACCATACCTTCATTTCCTGGAGCCACATACACCGTCATTACATCGTCACTTTCCGCAAACTTCTGAACAAGGCTATGCTCACGACCACCTCGTCCGATGACCAACACGTTCATCCCCACTCCTCCTTCTGCACGACTTAGTGTTTAAAATGCCTCATACCCGTAAACACCATGGCAATGCCATGTTTATTGCAAGCATCAATCGAATCTTGATCGCGCTTAGACCCGCCTGGTTGGATAATTGCTGTTACCCCTGATTCGGCTGCATCTTCCACCGTATCTGGCATTGGGAAGAAGGCATCACTCGCCATAATCGCTCCATGTGCTTTTCCACCTGCTTGTTCAAAAGCAATCTTCGCAGCACCTACACGGTTCATTTGTCCGGCACCCACTCCAATGGTTTGACTGTCTTTCGCCACAACAATTGCGTTCGATTTCACATGCTTCACGACTTTCCAGCCAAATTTCAAGTCTGCCCATTCCGCTTCTGTCGGCTCACGGTCTGTGGCAACAGAAACGTCCACACCTTCAAAGGTGCCTTGGTCCACATCTTGAACGAGCAGGCCGCCTGCAACGTGTGTGACTTTCTTCTCGTTATGTGCCGGCTGGTTCATATCCACAGTTAAGAGGCGTAAATTCTTCTTCGTTGTAAGAATGTCGATGGCCTCTTGAGAGAAGGACGGGGCAATAATAATCTCTAAGAAGATATCCTTCATCTTCTCAGCTGTAGCAGCATCGACCTCTTCATTCACTGCTACAATCCCTCCAAAGATGGAAACGGGGTCTGCTTCATAGGCACGTTCGTACGCTTCAACTAACGAGTCACCTGTCCCAACGCCGCAAGGATTCATGTGCTTCACTGCGACAGCCGTCGGTCCATTAAAGTCGAGCACAATTTCAAGAGCAGCATTCGCATCTTGAATGTTGTTGTAGGAAAGCTCTTTCCCGTTCAACTGCTCTGCTTTCGCAAGTGACACCCCTTTAAAGAGTGGATCACGGTAGAAGGCCGCTTTTTGGTGTGGGTTCTCACCGTAACGAAGGCTTTGCACTTGTTCATACGTGCGTGTATACGTTGGAGGAGTTTCAAGCTCTAGTTGCTCCGCCATGTAAGTTGAAATGTATGTATCGTAGCTTGCCGTGTGGGCGAACACTTTGTAAGCGAGATTTCTACGTACTTCCATGGGTACGTGTCCTTGTTCAAGATAAGAAATAATCGTAGTGTAATCTTCAGGGTCTACAACTGGAAGCACATCACGAAAGTTCTTAGCTGCGGAACGAAGCATCGTTGGCCCACCGATATCAATGTTTTCAATCGCTTCCTCCTCTGTTACGCCTGGCTTCGTAACCGTGCTCTTGAACGGATACAAGTTGACGACAACAAGGTCAATCGTTCCGATGTTTAGCTCGCCTAGTTGCTCCATATGAGAATCATCGTCACGCTTCGCTAAGAGACCTGCATGAACGTTAGGGTGAAGCGTTTTAACACGTCCTTCTAGAATCTCTGGAAACTCGGTCACCGCTGAAATGGAGTGCACGTTTACAGCAGCTTGTTCTAACGCATGCTTTGTACCACCTGTTGAAATCACTTCATACCCTAATCGGCATAGATCCTGGGCAAAATCGATAATTCCTTCTTTATTTGAAACGCTAATAAGTGCACGCTTTTTCTCTGTCATTGTTGTTACTCCCCTTTTACTAAAGTTTGAATTACAGCCGGGTATAAATCATGTTCAATGGCCTGAATCTTCGCTGTTAAGGAGGCATGAGTTTCTTCCACTTCTACTGAAACACGACGCTGTTCAATAATCGGACCTGTGTCCATACCCGCGTCTACGTAGTGAACCGTGACACCCGTCTCTGACACTCCGGCAGCTAACGCCTGACCAACCGCATCTTTACCCTTAAACTGTGGCAAATAGGAAGGGTGAAGATTGATTATCCGCCCTTCATAGGCTCGCAGTAACGTCTCTCCAATGAGACGCATATAACCAGCCAACACCACCCAATCCACCTCAAAATGGCGAAGGCTAGCTAGAATCTCAGCTTCATATTCCGCCTTACTCTCATAGTTCTTCGCTTGAAACACAAAGACGGGAATTTGACCCTCCGTTGCCTTCTCTACAATAGGAGCATCGGGCTTATCACTCACGACGAGGCCAATCTTGGCAGTGATTTCACCCTTGTTCACTGCTTTAAAGATAGCATCGAAATTCGTACCACGTCCGGATCCAAATACCGCAATTGTACTCATGTCCACGCCACTCCACGTTCGCCTGAAGTCACCTTGCCAATGACATAGCTCGGTTCACCAATGGAATAAAGCGACTTCTGCACATCCTCAACCACGTCTGGCATAAGTGCAAGTACCATGCCAATCCCCATATTAAAGGTGCTGTACAAATCCTGTTCCCTCGTACTTGTTCGCTCCATGAAGAAGCGATACACATCTGGTATCGGGAAACTCCCTTCACTAAGCTGAGCTCTCATCCCTTGTGGCAACATACGAGGCAAATTCTCTTCAAATCCACCACCCGTAATATGGGCAATGCCTTTTATCGTAGTTTGTTGCTTAACGTGCGTGACCGCTTTCCCGTAAAGTCGTGTAGGTTCTAACAAAGCTTCCCCAAGACCATCCGGAAAGCGTCCATATGATTCATGTAGGTCAAGTCCTAGGTCGCTCACCCATTTACGTACGAGGGAGAAGCCGTTTGAATGAAAGCCGGATGAAGGCAAGCCTAAGAGAACATCTCCCGCTGCAATCGATTCGCCTGTAATAATACCATGTTTTTCCGTTATTCCAACAGCGAAACCGGCTACATCGTAGTCGCCGTGCCGATACATGCCTGGCATCTCCGCTGTCTCGCCCCCCAATAGGGCACATCCCGCTTCGACACAGGCAGAGGCAATACCCGATACAATCTGCTCCACCCGTTCAGGAGACAGTGTGCCTGTTGCAATATAATCAAGGAAAAAGAGGGGATCGGCCCCTTCTGAAAGAATATCGTTCACACACATGGCAACAAGGTCCTGACCAATTGTGTCATGACGGTTCAATTCGATAGCAATTTTAAGCTTCGTCCCGACTCCGTCTGTACTGGAAACAAGAACAGGCTGCTCGTACGACAAATTCGAGAGGTCAAATAAGCCTCCGAACTGACCAATCCCGCCTAGCACTTCATTTCTTGTCGTCCGTGCTACATGCCCCTTTATCCGTTCGACCGCATCGTAGCCTGATTCCACATCCACGCCGGCTTCTTTGTACAAATCTCTCATCCTTCTCCTCCTCTATACTTTCTCATATGGGTGCGCGGACTCCTCATACACCTCGGTAGGATAGTTTCCGGTAAAGCACGCCATACATTGACCATGCAAGAACGAACCATCGTCATTTCCGATGGCCTCGCTTAATCCGCTAGGTGACAAGAACGTTAGACTATCTGCTCCTATGGCATCACGCATTTCGTCAACTGAAAGCGTAGCCGCGATAAGCTCCGATTTATTCGATGTATCAATTCCGTAATAGCAAGGGTGTGCAATGGGAGGAGATGCGATTCGGACGTGCACCTCTTTCGCCCCCGCTTCCTTCAACATACGCACAATCCGCCGGCTCGTTGTTCCTCTTACGATCGAGTCATCTACCATAACCACTCGCTTCCCGTCTACAATGCCACGAACTGCAGACAGCTTCATCTTCACACCTTGCTCCCGTAGTTCTTGTGAAGGCTGAATGAATGTACGCCCGACGTAGCGATTCTTAATGAGACCGAGTTCATACGGCAGCCCCGCTCGTTCGGCATACCCGATTGCGGCGGAGATGCTCGAATCCGGCACACCTGTGACAACATCAGCTTCAATTGGCGCTTCCTCTGCCAGCTTCATGCCCATTTGCTTACGTGCACTGTGGACATTTATCCCGTCTAGATTGCTATCAGGTCTAGAAAGATAGACATATTCCATCGAGCAAAGTGTCCGTTTAATCGGTACAGAGAATTTTTCCGATTGGAACCCTGATTGAGATACCGTAATCAATTCACCTGGTTTCACCTCGCGTACGTACTCCGCCCCCATCACATCGAATGCACACGTTTCAGATGAGAAGATATACGACTCACCTAGTCGCCCAATGGACAATGGACGCAATCCTTTCGGGTCTAAAGCTACATATAGAGCGTCTTCTGTCAGGATGACGAAACTGTATGCCCCTTTAACCATCGAAAGTGCCTGCTTAATTCGGTCTTTTAGCGGGAGCGCTCCGCCGCGCTTAATAAGATGAGCGAGCACCTCTGTGTCAGACGTCGTCTGCAGAATGCTTCCTTGGGCTTCTAGTTGGCGCTTTAACAGAAAGGCATTCACGAGGTTGCCGTTATGTGCGAGTGCCAAGTCTCCCGTCTGAGACTTGAATAATAGAGGTTGCACATTCTCATAGCCTCCGCCCCCTTGCGTGGCATAGCGGACGTGGCCAATCGAATTCGTTCCACTTAGTCTTGAGAAATCGTTCTCGTGAAACACTTCCGCAATCAGGCCAAGACCCTTTTCCCCATGGAGTTTGCGCCCATCGCTCGTCACAATGCCTGCGCCCTCTTGCCCACGATGTTGTAAGGCATGCAATCCATAATACGTCAGCTGAGCCGCTTCTTCATGCCCCCAAACTGCGAACACACCACATTCTTCATTTAGCCCTCGGATTTCATTAAGCATGGGATGGCTCCTTTCCAGGCTTCGTGTAGCGATGATACATTCTCATCTATTACAACACCACGACCGTCGCGGATACGAAAGCGCCCGTCATTCGTTACCTTTCCGATGTAACGGGCATCTCCCACCACTCGTTGGAACGCACTGCGATCTTCATCACGAACGGTCACTACGTAGCGAGATTGCGTTTCACTGAACAATTCGTTCGTCAAATTTCCTTCAATTGTAACGTCACAGCCATGCTCGAATTGGAACAGCGACTCTGCAAGGGCAACAGCCAATCCCCCCTCTGCAACATCATGGGCTGACTGAACCACCCCTTCACGAATCGCACTCAGAATCTCTTCCTGACGCTGTTGATCAATCGTTTGATCAAGACGTGGAGCCTTGCCAAAATAGCGATTTTGGAGCATCTTCTGTAGCTCACTACCTCCAAATTCAGCCTGTGCCTCTCCAATCACATAGATTGCGTCCCCCGCTTCTTTCGCATGCTGCGTCGTGATGTGCTCGATGTCTTCAATCAAGCCGACCATCCCAATCGTAGGCGTCGGATAAATGGACGAATCACCGCTTCCGTTGTAAAGCGATACATTCCCTGAAATTACAGGTACATGAAGCGCTTGGCACGCCTCCGCCATTCCAGCAACCGTCTGCTCCATCTCCCAGAACACTTCAGGCTTCTCAGGGTTTCCGAAGTTCAGGCAATTTGTTAGAGCAAGGGGCTCTGCCCCGCTGCACACCAAATTACGAGCGGCTTCTGAAACCGAAATGGCTCCTCCGTTCTTCGGATCGAGATGAATATAGCGAGAATTACAATCGGTCGTCATGCTAATCGCCTTATTGCTCCCTTTAATCCGAAGCACGGCCGCATCAGACCCAGCGTGTACGACCGTATTCGTTTGTACCATTGAATCGTACTGCTCATACACGGAAGCCTTGCTCGCAATCGTTGGCTGACGAAGCAACCCGTAAAGCGTTTGTGCGTAATCCTCCACTACAGGAACATAGGCTGCTTCCTCTTTCTGAATCCTTGGAGTAGACAGATGATGATAAATAGGGGCGTCATCTGTTAAGGAAGACACCGGTACACGCGTGACGCATTCATCTCTGTGCCACAGTTCAAACACCGGTTCTGAAATTACTTCTCCAATCGCCACCGCTTCCAGGTCATACTTCTTGAAAATGTGTTGAATCTCAGCTTCACGACCCTTCTCGACTACGAGCAGCATCCGTTCCTGCGACTCAGAAAGCATCATTTCATAAGGCGTCATGTTCTCTTCTCGTTGTGGCACGAAATCCAAATTCATCGAGATCCCCGTACCAGCCTTACTTGCCATTTCACTCGCTGATGATGTGAGTCCGGCCGCCCCCATATCTTGCATGCCAACTAGGGCATCACAGTGTATGGCTTCAAGACACGCTTCAATAAGCAGCTTCTCCATAAATGGATCGCCAACCTGCACAGACGGTCGCTTGCTTTCGGACTCGTCATTGAGCTCCTCGGAGGCAAAGGTCGCACCGTGAATGCCGTCTCTTCCTGTTGCTGCCCCAGCATACAACACGGTATTGCCAACACCATCCGCTACCCCTTTTTGAATCTCATCGTGGTTAATGAGTCCGACGCACATCGCGTTGACGATTGGATTCCCCTCATAGCACGAATCGAAATAGACTTCGCCCCCAACAGTCGGCACACCAATACAATTGCCATAACCACTTATGCCGTGGACAACTTCTCTGAACAAGTAGCGGACACGGTCTGATGTTAATTCACCGAAACGCAACGAATTTAATAACGCAATTGGACGGGCCCCCATGGAGAATACATCCCGCACAATGCCACCAACCCCAGTCGCAGCGCCTTGATAAGGTTCAACAGCAGAAGGGTGATTGTGGCTTTCCATCTTAAATACCAGAGCTTCATTGTCCCCAATATCAATAATTCCAGCCCCTTCTCCAGGACCTTGTAGGACGCGAGGAGCCTTTGTTGGGAACTGTTTCAATAAGGGGCGTGAACTCTTGTAGCTACAGTGCTCCGACCACATCACAGAATAAATCCCCGTTTCTGTGAAATTCGGACGACGCCCAAGCGTCTTCACAATCCTTGCATACTCCTCTTCTTTCAACCCGAATTCTCGGTAAATGCCCTCATTAAAGATTGCATCAGGTGATGGCTCAAGCGTACGTAGCATAGCGTTCCCTCCCGTGTTGAATCATAGATTGAAAGAGTCGTCGTCCGTCTTCGCTACCAAGCAACTTCTCCATGGCACGCTCTGGATGGGGCATCATGCCAAGTACATTCCCTTCTTTGTTCACAATGCCAGCGATGTCATGAACGGAACCATTCGGATTCCCTTCATACGTAAATACGATTTGGTTATGGGCTTGTAGCTGCTTTAACGTCTTCTCATCGCAATAATAATTCCCCTCGCCATGTGCAACCGGAAACTGAACACGTTCACCCCATTCATACATTTCCGTAAACAACGTGTCATTCCGAACCACCTTAATCTGTTGAGGTCGACAAATAAATGACTGATTCTCATTCCGAAGCATCGCACCTGGAAGCAGCCCACTCTCAAGCAAGATTTGAAATCCATTACAAATGCCTAGCACCGGCTTCCCTTTGCCTGCTTCTTCTTTAACAGCTGTAAGGATGGGGGACATAGCCGCAATGGCTCCTGAACGCAGATAGTCCCCGTAAGAGAAACCGCCAGGAAGTAAAATGCCATCATATCCGCTTAAATCTCGCTCCGTATGCCAAACGAATGTAGCCTCTTCTCCCATAATTGTAGAGACGGCCTCATGTAGGTCATGATCGCAATTCGAACCTGGGAATACAATGACCGCATACTTCATGAAGGAACAACCTCCTCAATCGTGTATGTGTAGTCTTCCATGACCGGATTACTTAACACGCGTTCGCACATACTCCGGACAACACTTTCTTCAGAAGATTCCAACATTAATGTATACACTTTCCCCGTTTTCACATCTACGACCCCATCATAGTCTAACGATTGAAATGACTGACGAATGGTCTTGCCTTGAGGGTCCAAAATACCTGTCTTCAACGTTACAATAACGGTTACTTTATACATGAGCCCCTGCCTCCAGTCGAGTTAGAATTTCCTCATAGCTTTCTAGTAAACTCCCAATCTCTTGCCTGAACACGTCCTTGTCGAGCTTTCGATTCGAACCCGCTTCCCATAATCGGCACGTATCTGGCGATAGTTCATCCGCTACAATGATGGTACGGTCATGCCGTCTCCCAAACTCTAACTTGAAATCAATTAGCTGTAGTCCAATTCGTTGAAATAGAGGAAGAAGCACCTTATTTACCTTTTTCGCTTCTGCTTGAATGTAGTGTAGTTCTTCTGATGTGCAGCCTGTCAGCATCTTCGCCTCACCCTCATTAATGAATGGGTCATTCAGGGCGTCCTCTTTGTAATACAATTGAACAATTGGTTCCTTAAACGCAACGCCTTCCTCTAGTCCAAGACGCTTTTGAATGCTGCCGGTAGCCTTGTTACGGACGACAACTTCGAGTGGAATCATGCGTGTGTGTTCAACAATTTGTTCGGTATCAGATAAGGAGTCTATGAAATGGGTGTGGATCCCTTGTTGGTTGCAGTAGGCAAATAGAATGCTAGAGATGAGGTTGATTAGTCTTCCTTTGCCTGGGAGGTAGTCTTTCTTTACGCCATTAAAGGCTGTAACTTCGTCTTTGTATTCAAGGATAAGCTGGTTGTCTTCTCCTAATATCGTATAGACTTTCTTAGCTTTCCCCTCGTATAAGAGTGATCCTTTCATTTCCCTTCCCCCTTGTTTATATGTGTTTCAAATCATCGTTCATGGAAGCTAAAGTCGAATAACCCGTATCAATAATAAAAAAACAAGAGGGCAGTTGCCCCCTTGTTTATGCCAAACCGATGCGTTCAAATACACCATCTACGTTCTTTAGGTGGTGGGTGTAATCGAAGCAATCTTCTATTTGTTGTGGGGACAACGTATTTGTAATGTGTTCATCCGCTTCAATTAGGCTGCGGAACGGTACTTCTTCTTCCCAAGCTTGCATCGTCTTTGGCTGAACGAGGTCATACGCTTCTTCACGAGACATGCCTTCATCAATTAACGTGAGCAAGACACGTTGGGAGAAGATTAAGCCGTATGTCTTCTCCATATTGCGCATCATGTTGTCTGGATACACCGTCAGCTGGTCTACAATCTTCGTGAAACGATTCAGCATGTAGTTCAACGCAATGGTAGTATCAGGTAAGATGACGCGCTCAGCAGAAGAGTGTGAGATATCGCGTTCATGCCAGAGTGCCACATTCTCGTATGCAGTAACAACGTGACCTCTCAATAAACGTGAAAGACCCGTCATGTTCTCTGAGCCAATCGGATTTCGTTTGTGTGGCATAGCGGATGAGCCTTTCTGACCCTTAGCGAAAAACTCCTCAACCTCACGTGTCTCAGTCTTCTGCAGATTACGAATTTCTACGGCAAATTTCTCGATGGATGTAGCAATGAGAGATAGCGTTGACACATAGTGTGCATGACGGTCTCGTTGTAGCGTCTGCGTAGAAACAGGTGCAGGTGTCAGGCCAAGATGCTTACACACATACTGCTCTACATAAGGATCAATATTGGCATATGTACCAACAGCGCCGGATAGCTTGCCAAATTCAATCGTTTGAGCGGCCTGTTCGAAACGCTCCAAATTCCGCTTCATCTCTTCGTACCAAAGCGCCATTTTGAGGCCAAACGTAGTCGGCTCAGCGTGAACCCCATGGGTACGGCCCATCATGACAGTATGCTTATGTTCAATCGCTTTGTTCTTAAGTACTTCGACGAACGCATGAAGGTCTTTCCGAATGATATCATTCGCTTGTTTAAGCAAATAAGAGAGTGCGGTATCTACAACGTCAGTCGACGTTAATCCGTAGTGAACCCACTTCTTCTCATCACCTAGCGTCTCAGAAACCGCACGTGTGAACGCAACCACATCGTGGCGTGTCTCTTGTTCAATCTCGTAAATGCGCTGCATGTCGAACGAAGCGTTCTTGCGGAGCTTCTCGACATCCTCCTGTGGAATAAGTCCAAGGTTACTCCAAGCCTCACAAGCTAGGATCTCAACTTCGAGCCAGGCATTAAACTTGTTCTCATCTGTCCAAATCGCACCCATTTCAGGTCGCGTATAGCGTTCAATCATTGTTTTCCTCCTAAAAATGTCCCCACACTACTGTACCATGACTCTTTCTCTTTTTCTTCTATCATTTGGATGAGTTTCTCATAAGAAAGTGCTGTGTAGGTGACATGCCCCATCTTCCGTTTCGGTCTCGCCTCATTCTTCCCATACAGATGAACATGTCCGTTCATATGAGCCTCACGGGACGTATAGTCATGAACGTCATCTCCAATAATGTTCTTCATGTACGCTGCCCCGGTCATCTCAATCGGCAAGAGCGGCAGTCCACAAATCGCTCGGATATGCTGTTCAAATTGAGACACACTGCACGCCTCTATTGTATAATGCCCTGTATTATGAGGGCGTGGAGCCATTTCATTTGCGTAGACCTCATCGCCACGCACGAACATTTCTAAGGCAAACGTTCCGACAAATGAAAGGGACTGAGCTAACTTCCTTGCCATCTCATTCGCTTGTTCAAGAACGGTATCACGAATTCGAGCTGGCACTAAGGAACTTCGCAGCATTTGATGTTCATGTAGATTCTCAGGAATAGGGTACAAGGCTAACTCTCCATCCTGCCCTCTCGTCATAATGACGGATATTTCTTTATCGAACATCAACCAATGCTCTAATACACATTCGCCATTATGGTAGACAAAGTTTCTTGCTCTTTCCAAATCTTCACGAGATTCAATGAGGAATTGTCCCTTTCCATCATACCCACCTGAAATCGTCTTTAGCACAGCAGGTAGGCCAATCTCTATGACCGCATGTGCAAGCTGTGTAGGTTCACTGATCAACGTATAAGGAACAAAAGGGATTCCTGCTTTCTTAAAGCAAGCCTTCTCCCTCAAACGATGCTGTGCGGTCCAAAGAGGCTTTATGCCTTGAGGAAGCATGCCCGCTTCCTCTACAGAACGTAATACATCGACGTCAACGTTCTCAAATTCATACGTCAGTACATCACTCTTCTGTGCCAAGCGTTCTATGGCCTTTTCATCGTCATAATTAGCGACAATGAAAGCGTCAGCTATACCAGCACATGGGCAATGTTCGTTCGGGTCAAGCAAGGCAATTCGATACCCCATCGCCCTTGCGGATAGAGCCATCATCTTACCTAACTGACCACCGCCAATGATGCCGATGGTGGACCCAGGTGGAATAAACCTACTCATGAAGCTCCCTCCTCATCTTATGAACCCGTTCCTTCAATTCAATACGATACGAAAGCAGACGCTCATAAACGGTTGAATCCATCAGACCAATAATAGAAGCCGCAAAGAGTCCAGCATTCTTAGCCCCCGCCTTGCCAATTGCCATCGTCGCAACAGGAACTCCCCCTGGCATTTGAGCAATGGATAAGAGTGAGTCCATGCCTTGTAACGCTTTAGATTGAACCGGAACGCCAATAACCGGCAACACCGTAATGGAAGCAATCATCCCGGGCAGATGAGCTGCGCCACCAGCCCCAGCAATAATTACACTTAACCCTCTGCTGGCCGCCTCTTGCCCGTACGTGAATAAATCCTCCGGTGTACGATGTGCTGATATTATGTCTTTTTCATACTCAATGTTCAAATCTTCAAGTACCTGGCACGCTTCTTTCATGGTCTCAAAGTCCGATAAACTTCCCATAATGACGCCGACCTTCGCCATGACGTCTCCCCTTTCTGTGTATAAAAAAAGCCCATAGGCGCCTCTTAATCTAAGAGAAGCCTATGGGCAAGAAGACGCCTGAGATAATTACATCCCAACGCCTATACAATCCGTCCATAGTGTAACTTCCCTCATAGTCCAATCGTTTACGGTGATTGGGTAGAGACTTACGGGCCATATTCCCGTGGTTATATGAGGTGTATGTGTTTGTTACCGTTATCGTATCATTGGGTATGAAATGCGTCAACGAATAATTTCGAATATTTACTTATGAACGTTCGTTTATGACTTCGGTTTCGCTTCAAAAACAATGGTTCTACCAGTTGGTTCTACTTTTTTCTCCCCGTCGATCATTCTTTCTTCAAAGATTGGTTCCTCGGTACGTCGTACAGGCATATAGCCTTCCTTCGCAATTCTGTCTAAACATTGGTCAATGGTTTCGCCCTCTTGGACGTAGAATTTCTGCTTCTTACCCATTATTTCATTCTTCCCTTTCGTACTTGTTTCACCCAGAATCCACCACGTATTTGCTTAGGTTCGTAGGCAACAATAAATGCTTTCGGGTCAATATTCTTAATTTGTTCATAAAGTTGCAATTCGTACTTTCTTGGAGTTAGAATCTGCATGGCAAGTCGGTCACCCTCCATACCGTAGGCAAACCAACTCGTTACACCGTAGCCTTTCTCACGCAATTGCTTTGTAAACTCAATATCAGGGTTTGAAGATATAACGTTTACCGTGATGTAACCTAGTGCAAGCTTCTCTTCAATCTTCATCCCTACAATAACCCCTAGCCCGAAGCCAAGCGCATAGGCGATGATATTCTGAACCTGATCCAAGTTGTCCAATACGAGTCCAAGACCGACAATGTATACGGTGATTTCGAATACACTAATAAATGCTGCCCAGTAACGCTGGCCTTTAAGCGTGAAAATAGTTCGGATGGTCAAGAACGATACGTAGATAATGTTAATCACGAGTATGATCAAGACCATAGCCAGACTATTGTTCAATAAGTTCTCCAAATGATGACCTCCCTATTATCTTCGATGAGCCCTCACTGTAGGACACTCACCTAGTTCGACACTTATGAATACACTATATCGCATTCGTTTTCCCCACTACAATAGATGGGACTTTACTTTTTAGGAAGAAAGGTGGATAGACGATGAATCCATTCCATAACATGAAAGACTGGAACGAGCAGTTTGACCGCTTCTTCGGAAATGATTTCTGGGGTGAATTTCAAGGATTTACAAAGGGGAGCGTACCTTACATTAACCTGTACCACTCTGAGAACGAGGTCATTTGTTACGCGAACTTACCTGGTCTCCATGACGTAGACGATGTCAATGTGTATGTAGAACACTCCTTGCTAGAAATAAGAGGAAGAATCAACTTGCAACATGCAACCACCTACACAAAAGTGAAAGAAGAAATCAAGACCGGGCCATTTGAAAGGAAGATTCAATTACCTTATCCGGTTCGGAAAGATAAGATCAACGCAACCTACCGTGACGGTCTCCTTGTCATTGTACTGCATCGACTGGTAACCGTCGAACAGAAAAGGAATAGAATCCCCATTCAGAAGATGGATGAAGAGTAGAAGACCCGTGATGGCACGTTCCCATCACGGGTCTTCCCCTTTCTGCTATGCTTGCTTCACCTTATTTAATTCTGTTTTCTGATACACCGTCTGGTCCATCGGATGCTGAGGGAACAGCTTTGAATGGATGACGAAGCTTCTAACCTGTTCGCTCTCTAACACTTCCAGGATGCACTCTTCCGATAATCCGGTTAAGTGCGCTAAGTTGGCTATCTTCACCTTCTTTGAAGATTTCCGGCAAGCTCGCACGGCACTTTCAATCATTAAATAGCGCTTCTCGCTCAAGGTAAGCTCGTCGTATGGCACGGTTTTCACCTCACTTAGCGTAATCACAACCTACAAATATACAGTTTTTCATAATTTTATTATATTCATCAAGATTCATCAAGGCGAATTGTAATCGGTTCTCTCAGGGAGTTTCGAGCATAAAAAAAAGCACCGTCGCCAGTGCCTTACGATTCAATAATCCCAAAACTACGCAAAAGCACGACCGCGATGCTCGCAAACAACGTACCACCTACAAACGAGATAATAAAGAGCATCCAGCCCGTATTCTCTTTCTTCTTTATATAAAGTGCATAAAGAAAAGCAAATAGTATTCCAATTGTTAACGCACCTGTTGATGTTGTTGGAGACAGATTCAAGCCTAATCCCTCCCTTTCTTACTAGGGTCTTCTCTTCTCTAGTTTACCATACCTTTTTTCAACTTTATTCGTTTCAATGAAAAAGAAATGAGGTATAAGAACAATAACAAAAGATAAAAAAATAGACGATCCTCTATTAGAATCGTCTACTCTTAAACTAGTATTCTAGTCTATTTATTTATAAACCGTTACTTCTACTGTTTTGTTGCCCCAGTTTAGTGCATCAGAACGATTTGGGATGAAGACGTCAATCTTATTACCTTTGATAGCTCCACCGATATCGCCTGCGATGGCTTTTCCGTATCCTTCAACATAGACTTCAGAACCAAGTGGAATCACATTTGGGTCTACAGCAATTACTTTACGATCTGGGTTAGCTTTTAAGTCAATTCCTGTTGAAGTGACTCCAGAGCATCCTTGGCAGTTCGCTGTATAGGCTGTAGCATTTACTGTTAGCGTTTTTGCAACGTCATTGCTTTCAGCTTGATTGGATTGATTCTGTTCAACCTTACTTGTTGTCGTTTCAGTAGTGGTCGTTGTCGTCGTTTCTACTGTTGTTGTAGTGGTCGTTGTTGTCGTGTTATTCGCTTCACCTTGAAGAGACAACTGTTGTCCAGGGTGAATGATGTCAGAAGTTAATCCGTTCATTCCTTTTAATTGGCTTACAGACAATCCATTCGCTGTAGCAATCCCCCATAACGTATCCCCACTTTTCACTGTGTGAGATCCATTTGAAGAGGATTGAGCTGATGTTGATGCTTGGTTGCCTTCTCCACCTACAGTAAGTCGTTGGTTCGGGTAGATGATATGACCAGAAAGGCCATTCATATCTTTAATTTGTTGAACTGAAACGCCATAATCTTGAGAGATGCCCCAAAGCGTATCTCCACTTTTCACTGTTACTTCTGCTGCGCTCGCCGTTGCTGCTGTACCGAAAGAAAAGGTGGCAATCGCTGCGAGGGATACTAACGTCTTTTTCATTATGGTTTCCTCCTTACGATAAAGGCCATGCTTTCGAATCAATCTAGATGGCTTCTTTACCTCCGTCTTTTAAGTCTATCGATACTATAACACGGCATATCCTGAGACAAAGAACAAAACAGCGACAATTACTTTTCAAACATGACAGTTCTTTTACAACGTTGTAATAAAAAATCCTACTTCCTGGTTAAACACCAGAAAATAGGATTCAATCGTACTCTATTTGTAGTTCTCTACTAGATTACAGAATACGTTTAGCAGTTACGTAACGGTCTTTCCAGTAGTAAGCCATATTGGATACTTTTACGCCACTAGAACTTGTAGCACTTAGCATCTCATTGTTTCCAACATAGACGCCGACATGATTGATGACACCATCGTGGTTCGTGTCAAAGAATACAAGATCTCCCTTTTGCAAGTTGCTATAAGAAACCGTTGTTCCTAGCTGAGCTTGTTGACGAGATGTACGAGGAAGGTTAATTCCATGCTCTCCAAAGATGTGGTGCATGTAAGAAGAACAGTCAAACGTGTTAGTTTGTCCTGTAGATGCACCAAATAGGTAAGGAGTACCGATATAATCCATACCCGTTGCTACAATTGACTGACCACTTGCGCTTACATTATTTCCAGTAGTAGTGGTTGTCGTCGTTGTAGTAGATGACTTACTTGAAACTTGTCCGCTCACTTTAACCGTTTGTCCCACACGAATTAAAGAAGGATTAGAAATCTGAGGGTTCAGGCTCAAGATTTCATTTAGTGATATGCCATGTTTAGAGGCAATTCTACTAAGTGAATCTCCACCTTTCACCGTATACTCAGAAGTTGTCTCAGTTACAGTGCTTTTCTTAGTCGTTGTCGTTGTTGTCGTCTGTTGACCACTTACATTAATCTCTTGATTAACATAAATATAGTTCCCGTTTGTAATAGAAGGATTCAACTCTAGTAATTTAGAAACAGACGTACTGTGCATAGATGCAATCTTGGATAGTGTATCTCCACTTTGTACCATATATGTAGAAGTCGTTGCAGGAGCAGACGATGTGTTCTCTGCAATTTTTGCTTTAGCATCGATTACAAGCTTTTGATTTGGATAAATGACTGAGTTGCTTAAGTTGTTTAATTCTTTTAACTGACTGATTGACACGCCATAGTCATGTGAGATCTTCCATAAACTATCCCCACTCTGTACCGTATGACTCTCTTGTGCACTCGCTTCATTTGCAATAAATAAACTTCCTATAAGCAAGGAAGAAGCTACGATCTTTTTCAATGAATTTCCCCCTAAAATATTCGCTATATATAAGATATCATCTATTTATGAAAGTTCAATATACATAACATGACAAAAGTCTTTCATTTTTGTTACATTTTCTTAATATAGTAGTCCCAAAGTTAGGCGAATGGTATCAGCTTTTGTCGTTTAAAATTATAGCCCGATTTTTATACCTTTGTATTGGTTAATAGAGGGATAGGTTCGATAGAAACAAGTTAAAATTATTATTGTAATCTATTGGTTACAACCACATCTAATCGACTACATCGGCTCTAATTAGTAGGTTAATATAAAATATGACACAAAAAACACCCTCTAGGAAGAACCTAGAAGGTGTTTTCAATTGCTGAGCGGCGTCCTACTCTTGCGGGGCGAACCCGACTACCATCGGCGCTGAAGAGCTTAACTGCTGTGTTCGGCATGGGAACAGGTGTGACCTCTTCGCTATCGCCACTCAACTTATATAGAAGGATATACCTTCAAAACTAGATAAGATAATCAAGATGAACCATTGTCTTTCTCACATTAAGAGTTGTCTTCCAGAAGACGTAAGTCTTCTGGACGCGTTGTACTTTTAAGTTAAGTCCTCGATCGATTAGTATTCGTCAGCTGCACGTGTCGCCACGCTTCCACCTCGAACCTATCAACCTTGTCATCTACAAGGGATCTTACTCACTTAAAGTGATGGGAAATCTCATCTCGAGGGGGGCTTCATGCTTAGATGCTTTCAGCACTTATCCCTTCCACACGTAGCTACCCAGCTATGCTCCTGGCGGAACAACTGGTGCACCAGCGGTGTGTCCATCCCGGTCCTCTCGTACTAAGGACAGCTCCTCTCAGATTTCCAACGCCCACGACGGATAGGGACCGAACTGTCTCACGACGTTCTGAACC